>JAZUJF010000105.1:0-6326 GCA_045642585.1 Candidatus Limivicinus sp. | reverse complement strand
TTTCGTTTATGGTGGTGCGCTCTAATGCGCATGGGTATTAGTATGACATCGACAAGAAAAGGGCGCGCTGCAAAATGATGAGTTTTGCGGCGCGCCCTTTTGTGTTTATTACTTTCGGTTTACATTGGGTACAAGTATCTCTTTTCCGGCAAGGATCATGTTGGCATCCTTAATGTAATTTGCATGCATCAGATCTTCAACACGGACCTTGTATTGCTTTGCGATCGAAGCAAGGGTATCATATTTCCTGACTACATAGTGGATATAGCGCGGTTCTACTGTACCGCCCTTGCCGCCGGATACTTCTTCGAGCTCCAATATATCAAGAGTTTCTGCCATGAGTATTATCCCGACCTCAGTTCTTGGGAATGAGGATCTTATGGCCTGCTATTATCAGATCCTTGTCCTTGATCTTGTTGATCCTGATAAGCTCGTTGACCGTGGTATTGTACTTCTTAGCCAGACTGTAAAGAGTCTCGCCCTTCAGGATGGTGTGACGCAGGAAGTATTTGGTTGCGCCGCCGGACACTTCTTCAAGCTCTTCAAGCTTCATTTCTTCAGACATTACCGTATCTCCTTATTGTTTGATATAAGCTCACAGACAGGGATCCGCTCAATCATTGTTAGGAACCTTGAGCCATGTTCCGTCATAGATGAGGTCAACATTTTTGATGTTATTGAGCTTTGCCAGGAAAGCAACAGTGGTGTGATACTTTACGGCCAGACCGGAGAGGGTGTCCTTGGAGGTGACCAGATGATACTTAAATCTGGGATCTTTGGAGATCGGATTGCCGTGGATGGGAACTCCGCCAAAGGGATCGTATCCGCCGGAGACCTGCTCCAAATCTTTCTTATCGAGTTCGTTTGCCATTTTTAGTTCTCCTTCCAAATTGTTTTGTTGATTGTTGATTATTTATTGTGTCTTTCGTATTACTTCCTCGCCCGGGGACGATCACCGTTTTATGGTGACAGAATCCGAACAGGCAACAGTGTCGATGCTGACACCGCTGTATGTTCCGCCAAAGCGCCAGGAGGCAGAGATCGGGATCGTTCCGGTGGAGCCCACAGGCAGATTCACCGAGAATGACGCGGTGCCAACCTTGGTGACATTTCCGCCGCCGGAGACATTGATAGCCGGCCCGTTAAGGTAATTGCTGGCTCCGTTTACGCTCACAGTAACGCTGCCGGACACAGCCTTGCACTGCAGGGAGCCGGAGGCGATGGAGACATTCACATTAACTGCCACGGTAGAGTCATTAACAGCGGACACATTCCAGTCCGCGATCAGATTCAGGGTCGTTCCGGTGTTGGAGCTCGTAGAGCCGCTGGCAAGGATCGTGCCGGAGGGCGTGACCGGAGCTGAGGTAGGCTTGGCCGGGGATTGCGTCGGCTTGGGAGCCTTGGTGTTTGCCGGCTCGTCAATGATGACCGAGCCTTCGGGAATATCGTAGCCGCTGCTCTTTTTATTGCCGCCGGAGGAGGGCTCCTCGTCAATAATTACCGCGTTTCCCGGGACTTCGCTGCCCGACTCTTCTTCGATTATCATCGCGCTGTCTGTCTCATCGGCAACGACAGTGCTATCGGGCTGTTCATCGATTATTATGGAACCCGCAGGTATATCGTACTCCGAGCTGCCGTTGTCAGAAGGGGTCATGCCGCTCCCGTCACCGCCGGAATCGATCTGCAGATCCTTCTGAGACCGAACGGCCACCGGCTCCTCTTTCTTGCCGCATCCGGTGAACATGGACAGGCTCAACGCGATCAGCAGCAAAACAGCAATATGCCTTGTAAAGCTTTTTTTCAAGGGGAACACTTCCTTACTGTCATAATGACATCTTCAAAGTATAATGCAATCCCCCCGACAATGGGGGGGAATGCAATTTACTTCACATTCTTGTACTTGGGGTTGGGGATAAGAAGGACCTTACCGGTGATGATCAGGTTGGGATTGGTGATCATGTTCAGCTTCTGCAGGATCGCAACAGTAGTGCCGTACTGGTATGCCAGGCCGGAGAGAGTATCCTTATCGGTGATCTTGTGGCGGATGTAACGGGGGTTGTCGCTGAAGCCGCCGGAAACCTCATACAGATCGTTCAGTTCTAATTCGTTAAGCATTTTAATATCTCCTTTCAAATATTCAGTGGGTTGGAATTGGTGTGTTCTTCCTTGTTACGGTCACATCATATCACATGAATTCCACACCAATTCCACACGAAAATAATTCTTGGAAAAAATATTTTTATTATTCAAATTTTGCCTTAATGACCTGTCCGTTGACAAGGGTCAGCTCGCCAAAGCATCCGGTATAGGGAGAGCCGGTGACAACAGCGCTCACATTGTCCACATGATACTTGGTGCCGCCGATGGTGACACTCCAGCTCCCGCCGGTCTCTTTAACCTCTTCAACGACACCGGAGACATAGATCTCGGGATCCTCAGGCTCCGGTTCGGGTTCAGGCTCCGGTTCGGGCTCGGGAGCAGGCTGATAGTAGGAGACAATATTGAAGGCCTCGTTTGCCACCTGGCCGCTGGTATACTCACGGTAGTCGATACCGACCTCGCAGCCGGGAACGATAATGCCGGAGATAGTGCAGTCGGTTGTGATGCGATAGGGCTGACCGGATGCAAGCTCAATGGAGTCGCCGGGATAGTAGTTTCTCACATTGCCCCAAATATACTTGACCACATATTCAGGCTCCTCTCTGCCGCTGAATACCGCAGAGAAGACCTCATAGTTTCCGCCGCCGTGATCCTTATACTGGATGTTGGCCCATGCGCCCACAGCGGGAGTTCCGCTGCCTCCAACGCCTCTGGTATTGAAGGTGAACCACATTCCGTTGACGCAGACGGTATAGTTGCTTCCGTTATTGCTGCAGTCGGTGACGGTGCCTACGGTGCTGTACATGGGATCGTCGCTGTTGAAGACCGCCTTGACGACGACAAAGTTCTTGGAGCCGGTGCCGTAGTCACGGTAGGTGATATCCGCCCATATGCCGACAGAGGGATAACCGGTGGTATATGAAGCGTTGACATTAAGGGTGAAGCTGATTCCGCTGACAGTTACTCTGCAGTTTGAGTTGGTGCCGGCAACAGAGGTGACATAGCCGGAAGCTGTCTTGGTGATGTACTCCTTGGGCTCCTCGGGAGTGGGAGTGGGATCGGCCTGGATCTTCAGAACCTCAATGTCGGTGACAAGAGGCTCTTCGGTCAGGTTGCCGGTATAGGTGACTCTGACCTCGTTGCCGGGGGTCATGTCGTTGAGGCTGTTCAGCATACCGGTAACAGGGGTATCCTCACTGATGGTGAAGACATACAGATTGTTGTCGCGGGTGTAAAGGAACAGGTCGGGAGCCTGCATCAGGTACATAACTCCGGTAAAGGTGTTGACCTGTACGCTGCCGGTCCTGGTTATCTGGAGAGCCTGAGAAGAGCCGTCCAGAGAGCCCTGATATGTAACAACGACGGTATCGCCGGGGACAACGGTCAGCGTTCTGATGGAGCCGGTCTCAAAGACAACAGTGCTGCCCTCATCCAGAGCAACTGTGAGAACACCGTTCTGAACCGCGAGCACAGTGCCGCTGACGGACTGAGCATTGGCAACGCAGGTGTACAGGGCGTTCATAACCTCTGTCAGAGGCATCGCGCCGGCGCAGCCGGTATCAGTGTACAGGCTGTACTGGCAGCCGGTCAGAGCGGAGCTCCAGGTCGCAACGCCTTCACCGCTCATAGCGTCATAGCGCAGGATATAGTTGCCGCCTGCGGTGTTGTCCATGTTCACCTCAAGGCTGGTGGTGGAGGGGAACTGAGTGTAGACACCGGAGATGTCGGCATTGACTGCGCCCTGGCTGGCTGCCGCACGGTAGGTGTAGTTGGAGCCGCCATAGCTGAAGGCGATCTGAGAGATGGGGGGGATGTTGTTGATCCAGGAATAGACAATATTGGTCGCTCCGGGAACTGCGTCATTCATCTTGATGGCGGGCTGAGCAGCCATAAGACTTGCAAAATCCGGAACCTGCTGCACAGGGTTGGGCATTGCCATCTGGGCAGGGGTCTCTACGGGTGCGGGGGTAGCCGCAGGAGCTGCAGGAGCTGCGTTGCCGCAGCCGACTACTGACAGACTCAGTACCGCAGCCAGAAGAATCGCTATCACTTTTTTCTTCATATTTTTCGTTTCCTCCATATAGATTTTTGCTTACAATTAAACTGTTTTGCAGAATACGCTGAGATTATCTGATATTATACACTACGCGAAACATTATGTAAAGTGTTTTATTTTATTTTTTGTTTCGTTGACAAAATATTATTCATGAGATAAAATTTGCAGTGGTGGGTACTTATTTTATCGGAGCGGAGAAACAAAGGGGAGGCGGCAGGATGAGACTCATTTTTACGGATGACAACAGTACAGAGCTGGACAGCGCCGCCGCCATCGGACGCAAGCTCAGTCCCGGCAGCCGGGTGGACGCGTATCAGGACGCCGCTCAGGCGATCGCCGCTATGGATGAGGAGCGCGTTGATGTGGCCGTGCTGGATATTGCCATGCCCGATATGGACGGAATAGAGCTGGCCATGGAGCTTCGCAGCCGCTACCCGGATGTCAATATCATCTTTGCCACGGCCCATTCCCGTTTTGCGCCGGAGGCCTTCCGGCTCAGAGCCAGCGGATACCTTGTAAAGCCTGTTCTTGAGGCAGATCTGAGGAGGGAGCTGGATAATCTCAGAAATCCTGTGATCGAGGCCCGGCCTGAAAAGCCGTTTCTGCGCGCCTTCGGCAATTTTGAGGTATTTTTCCGCGGAGAACCGGTGGTATTCCGCAGACCCAAGAGCAAAGAGATTCTCGCCTATCTCACCGACAGGAAGGGTGCCGCCGTGACCACAAGAGAGCTGGCTTCCATTCTGTGGGAGGACAGGGAATTTGATCTCAAGCTGTCAAAAAATCTGTCCAACTACATCGCGGAGCTGGTCAACGATCTGAACGCGGCAGGTCTGGGTAATATTCTGGGCAAGCGCCGGGGAGAGCTGTACCTGTATACCGACGCGGTAGACTGCGACTATTACAGATACCTTGACGGGGATGAGCAGGCCGTCAATTCCTTCAAAGACGAATATATGACCCAGTACCCCTGGGGAGAATTTACTCTCGGCTCTCTGGTGGACTACTGAAAAACGGTAATAAGATGACCGACTGCCGGCTTCTGTGGGCTTTCGGTCATTTTTACCCGACGCTTCATAGGAACAAGACGATGATCAAACGGTAATGTTTCAATTAAATCAAGCATATACTGGAGAGAACTGAATAGAAAAGGAGTACAAGCCATGAAGATAGTCAGCAAAAAACTGATCTGCGTTATTCTTGCCGCCATGTGTCTTCTGTCTCTGACCGGATGCGGAGATTCCCGTAATTCATCTGTCATCAATAACACTCTGGACGCTCTGAGTGGTGTAAAAAACTTTAAATGCTATCTCAATGCCTCCACCTCGGTGGAATGGCTGAAAACCACAGGCACCCTGTCTGCTCAGGGGACAGGGACATTCACATCATCGCCTCCTACCGCCAACGCTGAAATGGAGCTGAGTTTTGGGGATATCTGCACAGATATTTCCCTCAAGATCTATTCCGTCGAGGACGGAATAGAGGTCTACCTCTCCTTGCCTGATCTGGGGCCCTTTGTTGCAGGCGTCACCTGGAAGGTGCCCGTGAAGATCCCCGGGTCTGAGGAGCTCGGTCTGTATGCCTCTATCGCCGCCCTTCTCATGCAGAAGCAGGAGCTCATAAAGGTGGGTGATGAGACAACTCTTTCCGGCAGAGCTGTATATCCGGTGAGCATCACCATCCCCGGAGAGATCATTTCTCAGAAGCTGCCCGAAGGCAAGAAGATAAGTGACCTGAAGCTCAGTCTTCTGGTGAATAAAGAGACCTATCTGCCCGAGAAGCTGTCTGCCGATCTGACCGATCTTGCCAAAAGCGCCGTGCGCACCTCGGAGCTTCCCGAGTTTCTGCGGGACGCGGTCCTGAAGTCCTTCAAGGTTTCGGCTGAATTCTCCGGCTTCAACAGTCCGAATGTTCAGCCCGCTGTTTGATACTAAATCCCCATGCGCAGTAATGTGCGCCACCATAAATGAAAGCTTAGTGCGCATGGGGTTTTTTCCTCATCCGTTCCGGTTGCCGCGTAAGCGGCGAGGAAGGGGAGATTATTATAATATTACTATGGAAGCGCAGCTTTCATATTAACTCCTATATATCATATGAAAACTGAGCTGTGGGGTGACCCGCAGCTCAGTTTTTGTCTGTTTTGTCGGCTATATTATCAGCAGAGCTTTGCCCC
>JAZUJF010000104.1:0-16262 GCA_045642585.1 Candidatus Limivicinus sp. | reverse complement strand
TATATTTGACATGTCTGCGGCAATAGGATATAGTGTAGTAACATGAGAGATGTGATTCCACGGCTTAATTATTACGATCTTCTGTTCCCCGCCCCCCTGCGCGGCGATCGGAACGGATGAGGAAGAGCTCCATGTGCTTAACGCGAAGTGAGGTTATACTCTATGAAAAGAAAAATTCTCCGCAACAAACTGTTTCTATACCTGACCGAGTTCTTCTCCGGTATGTCGGTGATGGCGGTCGAGCTGGGTGCCAGCCGTCTGCTCGCCCCGTATTTCAGCTCCTCCCAGATCGTGTGGACTATTATTATCGGCACCATCATGATCGCTATGGCTCTGGGCAATATATACGGCGGCCGCAAGGCAGATAAGGACCCCGATCCGGACAAGCTCTACCGCAGAGTGATAATTGCCGCAGTCTGGATAGCGCTTATCCCGGTGGCAGGCAAATACATCATAATCGGCATTTCCGCCCTGCTCATCTTCACCGTCAGCACCAATTTCCTCATAATCGCCGCCTTTGCCGCCTGTATGGTGATATTCGTCTATCCCCTGTTCCTGCTGGGCACTGTCACCCCCTCCCTTGCCCGCTTTACTGTGGAGAGCATTGACGATTCCGGCAAGGTCGTGGGCACTCTGGGCGCTTTCAACACCGTGGGCAGCATCATAGGCACCTTTGTCCCCACCTTTATCAGCATTCCCGCAGTCGGAACCTCTGTCACTTTTCTGATTTTTGCCGGTATTCTGCTGGTGTTGGCTGTTTTGTATTTCCTCTCTCCCGATGAGAGCAAGACCTCCGGGGGTGATGCCGAAAAAAAAGCCCCTGAGGCAGGCGTAATAATCGGCTGCCTTATCTTCGTAGTCTGCTGTATTTTCGGTCATAACAACTCTTTCGCCTTCTGGCAGAGCGATCTTAAATATGAGGGCGAATCCATATATAACTACCTGCAGGTGTATGAAGATGACCGGCAGGTGGTGCTGTCCACCAATGTACTCTTCGGTGTCCAGTCTGTGTACCGCAAGGACAAGAGCCTTACCGGTATGTACTACGACTACGCCATGGCAGCGCCCTTCATGGGCGGAGTCCACGAGAAGGACGGTATGGATGTGCTTATTCTGGGTATGGGCACCGGCACATACGCCACCCAATGCAGCCGGTATTTCGACGGCTTTAACATCGAGGGCGTGGAGATAGACGGAAAGATCACGGAGCTTGCGAGACAGTATTTTGAGCTGCCGGAGAGCATCAATGTGACCACCTACGACGGCAGAGCCTTCCTCAACGCCATAGACCGCAGATATGACATTATAATGGTGGACGCCTATCAGGACATCACTATTCCCTTCCAGATGTCCTCTCAGGAGTTCTTCCGGCTTGTGTCCGATCACCTGACCGATGACGGAGTGATGATAGTCAACATGAATATGCGGGGCAGTCAGGAGGGCAGTATCAACCAGTATCTGGCAGACACCATTTCCACCGTATTCCCCCAGGTATATACCGTCGATGTGGCAAATTCCACGAACCGGGAGCTGTTCGCCTCCAATAACCCCGATATTATGACCCGCTTTGAACGCAATGTCTCCATGGAGAGCGATGTTACTCTCACATCTCTCATGGACAGAGTCCGATCCCGGATGGTGAAATATGAGCCGGGCACCTACCTTCTCACTGACGATAACGCCCCCGTTGAGCTTCTCGGCATGAAGGTCATAGATGAACTGATCCTTGAGGAAGTCAACTACTACAAGGATGTATACAGGGAAAAGGGTATTCAGGGACTCATAGACAGTCTGTGATACGGTTTATTTGAGGCAGCACCGCATAATACGGCGTCGCCTTAAAGAATTGTATGAAAAAAGCATGAAAAAGAAGCACAGAGAACCTTATATTTATTGGGTACCAGTATAAGGTTGTCTGTGCTTCTCTTTTTCTATGGCAACACCGCATAATGCGGCAAGAGCAGATACCGAGAGAAAATGGGTTCTGATGACGGCACTTTTTCGCAGGAATACTTTGTGTATTGCAAGAAAAAGTGACTAAATCAGGGCACATTTTATCCGGTAGATGCCGCAGGCGTATTATGCGGTGTTGCCCCATATGCTTTATATCGAGCCGATAAACCGCCGCAGCGCCTCACGGCCCTCAGAAGTGCTCTTGTACACGCCCGCACATTCAAGCACCTTTTCAAACACACGGCCGATCTCTTCTTTTATTATGCTCCCGGCGGTGTCCTCGCTCCATTCGGGGTGGCGTGTGAGAAACTCCTCTGCCCAGTCGGCGTGCTTTGCGAGCTTTTCGTTGGCTCTGAGGTCTTCGCCGTTAAGAACAGCCTCCTTCAGCTCCTGCATCTCGTCTTTCAATCTGCCGGGCAGGATCGCCAGTCCCATGACCTCAATAAGGCCGATGTTCTCTTTCTTGATATGATGCAGCTCCTCATGGGGATGATACACGCCCAGCGGATGCTCGGGGGTCGTGATGTTATTGCGCAGTACAAGATCAAGCTCGTATCTGCCCCTGCTCATGCGGGCGATGGGGGTGATCGTGTTGTGCTTTTCGCCCTCAGTCTCGGCGAAGATAAAGGCTTTCTCATCGGTGTAGCCGCGCCATTTTTCGAGAATACGGGAGGCCAGAGCACAGATGCTGTCACGGCTCACGCTGTCGAGGCGGATGACCGTCATAGGATATTTCAGCACCGCACACTCCACATCCTCAAAGCCGGGAACGACGAACTCGTATTCCTTTTCCGCCTTTTCCATGGGGAACGCATGGCAGCCGCCCTGAAAATGCTCATGGCTCAGAATACTGCCGCCAACGATGGGCAGGTCTGCATTTGAGCCTACGAAGTAATGCGGAAACTGCTCAACAAATGAGAACAGCTTATAGAACACCCTGTCGTTTATGGTCATGGGAATATGCTCGGTGTTCAGAACGATGCAATGCTCATTGTAATACACATAGGGTGAATACTGAAAGCCCCACTTCTCTCCGCAGATATCAAGAGGGATAATGCGGTGATTCTCTCTCGCGGGATGGCTGAGAGTACCGGCGTAGCCCTCGTTCTCGGCGCACAGGAGGCATTTCGGATAACCGGAAGCCTTTTTTAGTTTCGCCGCAGCAATATCCCGGGGGTCCTTTTCGGGCTTTGAAAGGTTGATGCTTATCTCAAGCTCACCGTACCTGCCCTCCGCCGTCCAGTGCATATCCTTTGCGATACGGTCCCGGCGGATGTAGTTGCTGTCCTGAGAGAGCTTGTAAAAATAATCGGTTGCGGCCTTGCTGCTCTCGCTGTACAGACTGCGGAAGGTATGTATCACCTGAGAGGGTCTTGGTGTGACGGCGTCCATCAGCATGGTATCGAACAGGTCGCGCCGGGCAAGCGTATTTTCTATCATGCCGTTTTCCGCGGCGTAATCGCACAGCAGCTCAAGGCACTGTGGGAAGCTGGACTCCTCACCGTCGGGCTCAAAGTCCTCCAGCCCCATCATGCGCAGGAGGGTATTCCTTGCATAGGTCTTGTCCAACGGGTCAAGCAGACCGCAGCTCTCTCCGTACCGCAGGACTGACTCAATGGCGGCACAGCATTTTTCTTTGCTTATCAAGGGCTTATTCCTCCCGTATGCCGCCCTGAGGACAGATGTTCAGCACATGGCATCTTCCCTCGCCCAGATAGCTTTCGATTTCGGCCTTGAACTGCGAAAGCATATCGTTGGGTACAAAGGCCTGGATCGTCCCGGCAAAACCGCCGCCATGGACTCTGCAGGCGCCGCGGCCGTTCAGCAGCTTTTCACATATTGTCAGAGAAAAAGCAAGCTCCTGTTTGTCGGTATAGCCGGTGGGTGTGACATTCTGTAACAGCAGCCATGAGGACCTGCCGGACTCGCTGACAAGCTTCAGGAAGGCGTCGAAATCGCCGCTCTCCAGAGCCTGAACCTCGCCGTCCACTCTCTTGTTGTCCTCATAGATGTGGATCGCTCTCAGTGCGGCTCTGTCACCGGCCTTCTTCCTTGCCGCCGCCAGCCCCCGGTAGAACTCCTCCTCGGGGATCTCTCGAATATAGTTCTTACCGTAGCAGGCGCAGATCCTTTTGAGCTCCCCTGTAATGGATGCGTACTCGTCGGTGAGGTCTGCGTGATCGGCGCCGCTGTCAATTATACACAGGCTGTGGCCAAAGTCGGAGAAGTTCACATTGATAGGCTTTACGATGGGGTTCGCGGTATCGGCAAAGTCAATGGTTATCATGTTGCCGACAGAGGAGGCGGTCTGATCCATTAATCCCGACGGCTTTCCGAAGTATACATTCTCCGCATACTGACCGATCTGGGCGATCTCAACCGGGGTCAGGCCGCAGTTATCAAGCTCGTTAATGATCGTCCCCATAAGCACCTCAAAAGCGGCCGAGGAGGACAGTCCGCTGCCGGGGAGAACGGTGGATGCAACATAGGCGTCGAAGCCTGTGACCCTGTGTCCAAGCTGCCTGATCCTCGCGGCAATACCTCTCACCAGAGAAAGGGATGTGCCATGCTCTTCGGCCACAGGCTCAAGGGCGCTCAGCTCAACCTCGAAATACTCATATCCCTCCGACTTTATTCTGATACGGCCTTCTGAATTGGGGGCAACGGCGGCCCGTGTTTCAAGCTCAACGGAGGCCGCCAATACCTTCCCGTGCTGGTGGTCGGTATGATTTCCCCCTATCTCTGTCCTGCCCGGAGCGGAAAAGACCATCGTCGGGCAATAATTGAAAAATGCCTGAAAGCTTCTTTTAATATCGGATGTATTGTTCATGGTTTACCTCAATAATTGATGTATAAACACCGTATTTCCATGCTCAGTATTGTGCGCCGCTATATATCTAAGGCACCACCGCATAATACGCCTGCGGCATCTGCTCTTGCCGCATTATGCGGTGTTGCCTTATGTCTGTGTATCAGTATTCCTGAGTGGCCTCAATGACCCAGCGGATGTGATCCTCGTCAATATCCTCGGAGATCGTGCAGTCGGCGCCGAGAATGAGTCCGGTAGTACCGTAAGATCTGATAAGCTCCTTTGTATAGCTCTTGATCTGTTCCTCTGTACCTGTCGTGAGTATTCCCTGAGGACGGTTATCAAAGCCGCCTAAGCAGGTCTTGCCGCCAAAGAACTTGCGTCCCTCGGTAAGAGACATATTCTCTATGGAAACAGCCCAGTTTACACACTTTACGGGGACATTCTGCCACAGCTCGAGCCGGTTGGGCTTGCCTGCCCATGCGCACAGGTGAGCGATATTGTAATCGGAATAGAAATTGGCAACATCGAATATCAGCTTATCGTAGGGCTGAACAAGCTCTTCATATTCTTCACAGGTAAATCTGTCTACCTCACCGCCCTGGAGAGGGATATACAGCGCGTCGGAGCCGGCCTCGTCCATCAGTGCGGTTATCAGGTCAACGGTATCCTGTGCAACGACCTTCATTGCGTGGCGTATAGCCTCGGGGTTCTCACGCAGATGAGCCATGACCATATCGTTGCTGGTGGAGTGTCTGATCACGGAGAAGGGTACAAAAACATTGTAGAGGCATACGCGGTCAGCCTGAAAAGCATCATTGATCGCCTTTGCGCGCTCGACCTGGCCACGGATATACTCGCTGTTCTTTCCGAGGGGACGGACACGCGCCCAGTCTGAGGCTGTCTCGATCTTGCAGCTGAACGGATATTCAAAATAGCTGTCGCACATTATTTTGATGAAGTCCAGCGCGTTTCTGTTGTAAAAACCTATATGATTATCGATGGCGTTCTGCCCGATTCCCTTTTCACCGGAGAAATGATGCCAGAAACCCACAGGCACTCTGTCCACCGGCTTCTGATCCATGGCTGCAAAAAATCTTTCACGATTATTCACTTTGGCTTATCCTCCTAAAGTATATGTATGTTATTTCAGCAGCGGTTGGCTGTGTCATGCTGCCTTTTATTGAAAAGTGCTCTTACATTGCCGCTATAAGGATATTTTTTACATCCTTGGAGGCGAGCTTCCTGAAATGTCCCACAGTATGGGTATCTCCGTCACAGCACCGGTCTGCAAGGGTGTCTATCTCCTCCATAGTCGGCTCAATTCCCAGCTCGCGCAGAGTGGTCGGCATGGAAATGCTTCTGAAGAAGTCCTCCAGCGCGCAGATTCCCTTCAGCGCCACATCTCTCGCTGTGCCGTCAGTGCCGTCGATCCCCATAATATCGGTCGCAAACTGGACAAAGCGCTCGGGGTTTTCATCCAATACATATCTTGCCCAGGTTCCCCATATCGCCGACAATCCGGCTCCGTGGGCCACATCATACATTCCGCCAAGCTCATGCTCTATCATATGCGGAGCCCAGTCACCCTCTGTGCCGCAGCCGGTCAGGCCGTTATGGGACAGGCTTCCTGCCCACATTATATTGGCTCTCGCCTCATAATTGTCCGGCTCATTTATCGCCGTCACACTATACTTCATGATCGTCTTCACAACGGAAGCGCAGAAGGAATCGGAAAGATACATATAGTCCTTTGAGAAGTATCTCTCCAGCGTGTGCATAATAATATCAACGCATCCGCTGGCGGTCTGGTAGGTGGGGAGAGAGTATGTGAGCTCAGGGTCCATCACCGCAAATCTGCATCTGGAATAGTCGCTGTCAAAGGACCGCTTCAGCTGGTTTTCATCATTTGTTATGACAGAGCCGTTGCTCATTTCGCTTCCGGTCGCGGAGATCGTGAGAACGCATCCGATGGGGAGGCTTCCCGCGCATATTGATTTCCCGATATACAGGTCCCATACATCTCCGTCATACACAACTCCGGCAGCGATGGCCTTGCCCGTATCTATAACGCTTCCTCCGCCGACAGGCAGGATCATTTCCACATTGTTTTCTTTTGCCAGCTTAATTCCCTCATAGACCTTGGAGAGTCTGGGGTTAGGCTTTACCCCGCCCAGGGAGCAATAATTCACGCCCGCTTTTTCAAGGGAGCGATATACCCGGTCAAGCAGGCCGCTTTTTATCGCGCTGTTTCCGCCGTAAACCACCAAAACCGTGGAGATGCCCTCTGTTTTTACCGCATCGCCCACATCTGCTTCAACGCCTTTTCCGAAATAAACCTTTGTCGGGGTGTAATAGTAGAAATCTTTCATTTCAGTTTCCTCCTAAGGTGTTAATAATTGACAAGCCGTATGTCTGAGGTATATTATCTGTATAACACTTAAACCTGAGTTTATGTCAATAACAAAATGAAAAAAGAGTATGGTAACATGAGATTAATGATTTCTGAAACCGCGGAATTATTTGGAGTCACAACATCTCTCCTCAGATATTACGAAAAGCACGGTGTAATTCCGCCCATCAAGCGCGGCGAGAACGGGCAGCGATATTATGATGAAGGCGATCTGGACTGGATATCTGTTGTCATGTGCATGAAGGGCACCAATATGTCCATAGAGGAGATCCAGAAATTTGTCCGTTTAAATAATGCCGGGGATCAGACTCTCGGGGAGCGCCTTGAAATGGTAAAGGTTCAGAGAGATAAAACTCTCCAAAGGATCAAAGAGCTTGAGAAATATCTGGAAACCATTGATTTTAAAATATTTTACTTTTCTGAGTGCATAAAAGAGGGCACTGAGAAGAATATGAAAAAGAAATATTATGCCAGTCATATCCACAAGAAATTAGAGGAAAGCTCGCAAAATATGTCCGGCTCGGCTAATGAGTAGCGGCCTGCCTGATAACAGTCTCCCATAGAATGCTTTGAAAGTGTTTTGCGGGAGACTGTTATTTTTACCCATGAGCCAGGGCAAATTCATAATCCTTCGGGGTGTTGCAGTCGCAGAGGAGAGCCTCGTCACCGATGAAATGATATTTTTCGTACCCCGCCATGCTGAGAAGCTGCCGTATGGAGGTGTTATCCGTCATGAGTATCTGTTCGCACCGGCCCTGCAGACTGCGGTCATACACTCCTATGGTGGGCTCTATCATATCTCTGTGGGCGAGAATCGTTATTTTTGCCGTACCGCTCATGTGAAAGTCGATCAGCTCTGAAAGCGCCTCAGCCGGGACAAGCGGGGTATCCACTCCGATCACGAGACAATGGGGGTTTTTTGCCGTGATCATTCCGGAGTGAATTCCTCCCAACGGCCCCTTTTCTGTAAAAATGTCTGTGGCAGAGCGTGTGCCCTGCGGAGCGGGAGAATAGCCGGAAACGACAATATCCTCTATCCCAAGCCGACGGATCTTTTCTGTCTGATGCTCCAGCAGAGTTTTTCCGTTCCAGCTCAGCTCTGCCTTACATGAGCCCATACGGGAGGATCGACCCCCGGCAAGGATCACAGCTGATACACTGTCTTTAATGCTTCTCAACAGCGGCCTCCTTTCCGAGGATCGGCTCAAGCTTCTCTGCACACCGGCAGCCAAGGACTCCGAAAAGAATACCGCACAGGACGGATACTCCCAGATACAGGGCGAGCCCCCATCCTGAGAGGCGGAATACTATCGCATTGGAAACAAGGCTTGCCGCAGCGGATGAGAGCGCATTTGCGGCGATCATACCCTCCATGCGTTTCTTTTTCAGCTTCCTTGCGGCGAGGAGAACGCAGTCGATCACAAGGGCAGGCAGGATATATCCGATCGGTGCAAGAGCGCCCATGCTGCCTACCGTACCCATACCCAGGGCGATCGCGCTCTGAACCGCCCCCATCAGCACCCCGCAGCCGAAGCGCTGGATGACTGCCGCCGCCATCACTATGAACATCAGGGAAAACGCGGTCCCAAGCCCGCCGGGGATATGCATAATGTCGTTCAGAATATTTGTCGCCGGGGCAATGAGCCTCTTTCCGAAAATGCCCAGGTCGCAGCACAGCGCCATAAATATCAGGCGCCTGAGTCTTTCATGCTTCATTTTTGAACTCCTTTTCAAACACAGGAAGGTGCAGCCGTTTCCCGCTGCGCCCCGGTCCGGCATCCATGGCGATGGCTGTAGGCCGCCGGACTCGGAGTTTTTTATTAATAATTCGCTTTCGGCATCTGCTCTCACCGAATTAATTAGCCTATGACTCTGATCACATCGTAGTTGTCCATTTTTTCAAGGGCTCCCTTTACCTGACCAAGGTTGTGGCAGATAAGGGCTTTGTATTCCCTGCCGTTTTCAGTAAAGCTCTGCTCCTCTGCCTCACCGTTCAGCCGCCAGCCGCCGATAGTCAGAAGCTCTTTGTATCGCTCGCAGCGTTCATAGCCGCAGGGCGCGCCGATCTTTATTCCCCTGCGGGTGGACGGATCAACGCCTGTGCGCAGGAAGATGCGGTACAGCTCACGGGGATTCATAAAGTAGTCGCAGTTTCCAAGCTCCACGGCTTCGGCACCGAAGGAGTTGCGTACAGAGATGTTATAGAGCTTTACTCCCGGGTGGTTATTGTGCATATAGTCCCCGAATACCTGCTGGAAGCTGCGGGGGAACACAAAGTGCTCTTCAAGCTGAGGATAGTTTTTCCGAAGAAAGTTCTGGGCGGCATAGTCTCCGGCAAGGATGGCACATTTCTTTCCCAGCATCTCATCCAGCATATCCGCCGCCTGATTGTTGGAGATATTAATGGCAAAGGCGGAGTCATACACATTGTCTATGCCGATCTTTTTAAGGCCGTCGGCGATCTTATCAAGGGTGAAGCTCCCCTTCGGCGCTTTGAAAAGCTTCTCCATATCCGGGAGTATGCAGGTGCAGATCATGGCGGCAGTCTCCGTGCCGTACTGATGGGCAAAGTATATCTCCTCGTCCTTGTGCTCCCGCATGAACAGGGCACCGGTAGGGCACACATTCACGCAGCGGCCGCAGCGGATGCAGCCGTCTTCCATCATGGACGCCTTTGCTCTGACGGTCTGTCCGTTTTCCGTTTTCACAAGGCCCAGGATACCCACGCCCTGAGTTTTGCACACATCGACACAGCGGCGGCACTTTATGCACTTGTTGGGGTTGCGTATTATACTGCCGGTAGAGCAATCCGTCTCAAAGTCATGCTCACGGATATCAAACGGCAGCTCGTCTATGCCGAACTCCAGCGCCTTCTGCTGCAGCTCACAGAAGCCATCCCGTACACAGTCGCAGAAATAACAGTCTCTGCAGAATTTCGGGTCAAAATCCTTTGCCCTTGTGGAGCCGATGCGCAGGCAGTGGTGACAGTCCACAGTGTGCTGGCGGAACATCTCCCGCACAGCGGCCCTGCGCTTGTTAAACAGCTCCTCGGAGTCGGTGGTAATGACCATGCCGTCCCTGACCTTTGTGGCACAGGCCAGCTTTTCCTTCTCCTCGCCCTCAACATTTACAACGCACAGCTTGCAGGCGGCCTTGGGCTTCATGCCCTCATAGGCACAGAGGGTAGGGATGTATATACCGTTTGCTTTTGCGGCCTCCAGAACGGTTGACCCTTCGGCAGCGGCGCATACTTTTCCGTTAATGGTAATCTTTATATCAGCCATTACTGTGCCTCCTTTATCTTTTCGACCCGGCAGGGAGTATAGCGCCACTGGGCATTACCCGTCAGCTCATCCAGAGCCTTGCGGCTGGTAAGCATATTCACACCTTCGCCGTACTTTTTGCCTTCAAAGCTAAAGCCAAAGTAGTGGGGCACCATACAGTAACCGTGATTGCACTGCCATGTATATTCAACAGGCACTGTCATTGACCCGGCATCTGTGGTTATTCTTACAGTCTCTCCGTCTTCAATGCCCATCTCCCGGGCCTGCTCCGGATTCATCGCCAGAGTAAAGGGCTGACGGTATTTGTAGGTCGCGGGATTTCGCATGATGGCATTCATTCCGCCGTCACTGTGGCGGCCTGCGGACAGAATTATATTGTACTGCCCATCAAGACGCAGCGCCTCTTCTTCCTTTTCCGGTGTAATGTATTTGTTCAGATAGTCCTCTATTTCCTGACACCACAGGTGGAACTTCTTATCCTTGTGCTCGATGTGGCGCTGCAGCAGATGCTCTTCATCGCTGAAAGCAATTATCGCGCCCTCCGGATGCTTATCCACAAGCTCAAAGGCGTCGTCCATCAGGCACATATCCTTCAGCACCGGCATTCTGGACAAAATCGGATGCCTTTTGCTGTTTGCTCCCGGCATCAGATCCACATACCTGGGCAGGGTGCTTGTTATCATGCCGCCCCAGGTGATCGCGCGGGCAGCGGACCCGTAGGCCTTTCCCATTGTCAGCGCAATGATCGTTGCCGCCTGATCGAAATATTTCATGCCTGTTTTTCCGAGCCACATGGCAAGCTTCATGAAATATCTCATTCTGTCTCCGGTTTCCACAGCTTCCTTTGCCGCCTTGTACAGCGACTCCGGCAGCTCAGGCAGAAGTCCGAGAGCCTGAGACAGCTCGGCAAGGATCATGGTGTCCTCCCTGGCCTCACCCGGTGCATCAACGACCCTTCTCCGGGCGAAAAACACCACCTCCGGATAGGTCAGCGTGAAGAAATTAAAGTCGCCGTCTCCCTCATAGGCGTTCATTCCCGGCAGCACATAGTCTGCAAGGCGCGTGGATTCCGTCTCCACATAGTCAATGGCCACATACAGCTCCAGCTTTTTCAGCGCTTCCTCCATTGCGTGTGAATCGGGATAGCCTCTTGCCGGATTTGACAGCGATGAAATGCAGAAACGGATGCGGTCTTCGTTGTCGCCCAGAATTTCGTCTGCCATTGCCCCCTCGGGAAAGACACCAAGGACCGGGAAGCGTCCCGTGACGGGCATACGCCACACCTCAGGGTCGTTCTCATCTGTATTGGGCAGCGATATAACCCGCTCAAGGGGAACATTTCCGCCCTTTACAAAGAGCATACCGCAGATAATCATAAGGATAGTGCACAGATAGCTGTTTGCCGTACTGTGCCTGCCAAAGTACAGCCCCAGATCCGGGTGCATACCCCACTTCTTTGTGGTGAGGATGCGGGCAAAATCCTCCATCTGCTTTCTCGGCACACCGCAGACACGGAAACATTCATCGATATTCACATTGTGGAACCACGGCAATATCCGCGCATAGTCCTTAGCATATGTATTGATATACTCCTGATTTTGCCAGCCGTTTTTCAGGATAAGGGCGATCAGTCCCCTCAGCAGGAGCGTGTCCGAGCCGTTTCTCGGCATGATGTGCATATCTGCCATCCTCGCCGTCTCAGACAGGCGCGGGTCAACAACGATCATCATCTTGTCCGGATTTTCGGAAAACTCCCTGCAGGTGGCGCGGAAATCGATCATCTGGTGGGTCACATAGGCGTTGCCGCCCCAGACGATGATCACCTCTGCATTCTTCTCGTCAGGCTCGACCATATGAAGCTGACTGCCGAAAATCCTGCCGTTTGTCCACCACGAGCCCATAAACTCCACGCCTATGGGATTTGTCATATACTGGCTCCCCGCCGCCTTCAGCATAGGCCCCACAATACCTGACGGGGTCTGAAAGGATGTAGTGCCGCCGCCGAGGATCGCAAAAGAACGGGGGCCGTATTTATCCAGAATGGCACGGCCTTTTTCACCGATCTCCCTGTATGCCTGCTCCCAGCTTATCTGCTCATAGTGATCCCCCACACGCTTCTGCGGGTAAAGAAGCCTGTCTTTATTTGTGATATGATACTTGGCTGTTCTTCCCTTACGGCAGCAATAGCCCTTGCTTCTGGGTGAATCGGGGTCAGGGCGTACATTTATTATCTTGTTGTCCTCAACCTCTATTTCCAGTCCGCAGGTTACCGCGCATAGATTGCATTGGGTCTTTTTCCATTCGCCCATGTTTATTCCTCCCCTGTATATTTTGGAGCAAGTCATTTCGCAATAATCTGATCGTATTATAAAAGATTTTCCGGTTTGTTCATTTTCTGCGCATTTTCAAAATTCACCTTTTTCCGGATACGCCGCTTCAATGGCAATTTGTTCCCAAATCGTCCCGGGATGGGCGGAAAGGTGTGTTGTGAATTTATAACAGGTGTGTTGTGTCTGCATATTACAGTGAGTCTGCCAGAAGGAATTGGGACAAATGCACTATCTTTATTCCGTTTTCGATGCCTGTATCCATGTCGTTCAGGGTGACGACATACTTGGGATAGTGATCTTTTATCTCCATCAGGTTTCCAACCTCCCGGTCGGAGCCCTCCGGAATCTGAACACAGACCTGGACATATATCTTTTCGTCTCTCCGCTGGGCTATAAAGTCGATCTCCTTGCTTCCGTTCTTTCCTATATAAACATCATAGCCCCGACGCTTCAGTTCCAGGAAGACAATGTTCTCAATCGCACCATCCAGCATTTTACGGTTGTAGCCAAGCAAGGCATACTTGAGCGAAACATCCGCCAGGTAGTACTTCTCCTGCGTTTTCAGTATGGTCTTACCCTGTATGTCATAGCGTTCGCAGGGATAAATGATGAATGCCTGCTGAAGCCAACGCAGGTAATTGTAGATGCTCTCCACAGATACCTTTCGGTGTTCGCTTTTCAGAAAATCGGATATGGAATTGGCCGAGAAGGTCTTTCCCATATTCTCTATTATATATTTTACAACGCGGTCAAACAGATCCTGCTTGTTGATCCGGTGGCGTTTTACAATGTCTCTGGAAACAACGGTGTGATAAATTCCATTTATGATCTGGTAGACCGATTGAGCCTCAAAGTCGCTCAACGCAATAATGGGGAAGCCCCCGAAGCGAATGTACTCCTCCAAAAGCTCCTTCTGTGATAGAGTAGTGCCGGCTTTGAAATCTATAAACTCCCGGAACGACAGGGTATGTACCGGAATAGAGACATATCTGCCAGTAAGGTAAGTGGATATCTCGCCTGACATAAGCTTTGAATTTGAGCCCGTCACATAGATATCCGCATCGTGAACCTCAAGCAGACTGTTCACGGCCCTTTCCCATCCGTCGATTTCCTGAATCTCATCAAGCAGAAGGTAACAGTGCCCCCTGCCTGCCATTGCTTCAACGATCTCGTCGTACATCTGCTTTGCCGTGACAGTATCAGGAATATCCATTTCCGTATAACGCTTCTTGATAATGCGCTCCCCAGGGATGCCCATGCGCAGGAATTCCTGCTCCAGCATTTCAAAAATGGTAGATTTTCCGCAGCGGCGAACGCCTGCGAGAATCTTTACTATAGGTTTATCAATAAACGGTCTTATTGCTTCAATATAATCCGGTCTCAATATCATGGTTATCACATCCTTCTGCCAATAGTATACCCAAAAGTTTTGCCGTTTTCAAGAAGTTTTTAAGGTTATACACAAAAAACTATTCAAAATATCATTGTCATTTTGGGCTAAGCATATTATTCGCAGAACTGGACAGGAAATGACAACCCCCTTTTCCTCCTGCGTTGTGTTCAGCTTGCTATTTCCATTCGGGTTCTTGACCTGCTTTCCATCGGGATGGATGGCGGGAGACTCACGAGCTTGTTGTAGCTCATGATGATGAACCGCGAATGACTCCCAAAGAAATTATTGATCGTTACGGTGATAGCTTGATTGAGGAGTGAGCCAAAGGTTACAAGGCCTTTTGTTTCCTTGTCGGTATTCAGTGCGGTTACTCACCTGGGGAGGCATACCCTATATCCCCCATGGGGGGGTGAACGATTCGTTCACCGTCAAGCTGGGTCGGCGTTTTACCGCCTCAGCCCTTGGTCAAATCCTGCGTTCCTCCAAGGGTGTCGCATTTCGTTACTCCCTTGTCCTCACCGTCATGGAGTAACAATTCGTTACCCCATTATTTGAGGCAAGGCAGCAAACGCCTTCATGAATGAGATTTTCCGTTCCGGCGAATAAAAACACGAATAAAAAAGAAGAGCGGGACCGTGTCTCTTTTGTGAGATACTTCCCGCTCATATTATATCCGAAAATAACAAAAAAACAGGCCAACTGCACATTTTCGTGCACATTTTCAGGGTATGCCATATTTGCCCGTTTTATGTTCGCGCTCTAAAAGTTCACAAAAGCGCCGAAAAAACAAAAATCAGCCTGTTTTCAAGGCTGATAATTGGAGCTGCTACCCAGATTCGAACTGGGGACCTCATCCTTACCAAGGATGCGCTCTACCGACTGAGCTATAGCAGCAAACTTCATGCCCCTTAGATAAGGGGCATGTGTGGCGACCGAGAAGGGACTTGAACCCTCGACCTCCGGCGTGACAGGCCGGCGTTCTAACCGACTGAACCACTCGGCCACGGCTCAGTAATAATACCAAAGGAACGCAGGTTTGTCAATAGCTTTTTTCTGATTTCTTAATTTTTTTGTCGAGCCTGTATTAGTCTCTGAATGTGGCGATCGGACGGCGCTTATGCTCGCTGCGGGAGTGAAATCTGTCAATAACAGCCCTGTCCCGTTCCTCCGCCTCGCCGGTAAGGATATACCGGTCAATGGCGGCATAGCTCACACCCATCTCCTGCTCGTCTGTCTGCCCCTCGTACAGCCCTGCGGAGGGAGCCTTGTCGATGATGCAGCGCGGCGCCTTCAGATACTCAAGAAATTCAAAGACCTCCGTGGCGGTCAGGTCTGAGATCGGGTCAAAGTCGCTGGCTCCGTCGCCCCACTTGGTAAAGTAGCCCATGTATATCTCGCTGCGGTTGCCGGTGCCGGCCACAAGCCGGTTTTCGCAGGCGCCGATGGTATAAAGAGTGGTCATGCGCAGTCTGGGCGCGATATTGGTCAGAGCGCTGTCGTTGACGGTCGCCACACCCTCAAGAGCTTTCAGCTCCGCTTCCCGGACTGCGGTAAGGTCAACCACTCTGGTCTCTATCCCGAAAGCGTCGGCAAGTGTTCTGCCGTCATCGGCATCAAGTCCGTAATTTCGCCTGGAGGCGCAGGGCATGATTATGCCCACGGTGTTGTCACAGGCCGCCTTGCACAATATACCAACCAGGGCGCAGTCTTTGCCGCCGGAGTTGCCGAATACTATACCGTCGGCATGGGCCTCGCGGACCTTCTCCCGGATAAACGCCACGCGTTGTTCAAACTCTTCCTGATAATTTCGCATTTTTCTCCCCTCCGCATTAATTCGTTGAGTTCATTATACCATGGGACTATTGCTTCTTCAATACATCGTGCCGTACTTAATGACCATATACATCAAAGCGCACAGCCGCAAATGAAAGCCCGGTTATTATACTAATCACTGATAGAAATCAGACAATCTTTGCGGTAAAAACTGTGCCGTACTTCGTTAGCTTCCTTGACCATATATCTCCATTATGCTCTGCGTAAGCTGCCTTGTCCGGCGCATTTTTTCCTCGCAAATCTTTGT
>JAZUJF010000103.1:0-2900 GCA_045642585.1 Candidatus Limivicinus sp. | reverse complement strand
TTACTATGAAAGCTGCGCTTCCATAGTAATGATTATAATGATCTCCCGTTCCTCGCCGCTTACGCGGCAACCGGAACGGATGAGAAAAAATCCCCATGCGCACTAAGCTTTCGTTTATGGTGGTGCGCTCTGATGCGCATGAGGATTACTATGAAAGCTGCGCTTCCATGGTAATGATTATAATGATCTCCCGTTCATCGCCGCTTACGCGGCAACCTGAACGGATGAGAAAAAATCCCATGCGCACTAAGCTTTCATTTAATGTGGTGTGCGTTAAAGCGGATGGGGATTTACTGTAGAGGTGCAACATGGTACTGAGTATCCCTCTGGATCAGATCAATATGCCGTCTGACATCAGAACGGTGAATGAAATGCGTGTTCTGGAGCTTTTCAGGACAGGCGAGAAAATAACGGCTGCCGATATTCTCAAGGCTACCGGCATCAGCAAGCCCACCATAATGAAGATCCTGCAGCATCTCTGCGCTAAGGGACTTATCCGTTCTGCCGGTACGGGCAGCTCAACCAGCGCGGGAGGCAAAAAGCCCGAGCTGTTTGTATTCGCTGACGAGCGGAAGATACTGTCTGTGGGCTTCTGGCCCCATAAGACTACCTTCGCTCTGGCCGGTATTGTGGGCGATATATTCGCTGTGGAGACGGTAGAGCATGAGCTTGGCAGCGATCTGGATGCGGAGATACTGTGGCTTCAGAAGTCCATAAAGGCATATCTGCACAAAAACGGCTACACCGCCGCGGCCCTCTTCGGCGCGGTCATATCCACCTCAGGTACCGTGGACTATTACCACTCCATTCTGCGCTACAACTCTCAGGCCCCCGGCTGGGGCAGCAATGTCCACCTGAAGGGCTATCTTGAGCAGCATTTCGGCTCCTCGGAGCTGTACATGGTGGAAAACGCGGGAAAGGCCGCCGGCAGAGGTCTTTTAGTTGACAACTCTGAGATGAATAACAAGCGCGTTCTCTCCCTGTTCACCACCTGGGGCGTGTCGGGCTGTCTCATCGAGAACGGAAGAGTTCTCAACGGCAAGGACTTTCTCATCGGAGAGATCGGACATATGACCGTCAGCAGTGACTCGACCGAGCTTTGTGGATGCGGGCGTCGGGGCTGTCTTGAGCAGATGGTGGGGATGAATAATGTCCGCAGGATGGCAAGAGAGCTTGGCGCACCCTGGTACAGCGAGGAAAGCGACTTCAGCTTTGAGGAGCTGTTCTCCTATTCGCGGGAGGGGGACAAGTGCGCCCGGGCGATCGTCAGAAATCTCGCCCATTGGTTTGCTATCACCCTTCACAATGTGATGCTGATATATAACCCCGATGTGGTCGTATTTCAAGGGAATTTCTCATATGCCGACGCCTGTTTTGACAACTGCCTGCGCACGGAATTGAACACCTTCCGCTATCTGCCGGGTGAGGCTGTTCAGATCGCCTATGACCGCACGCCTCTTGAGATCATGGCCGCAAAGGGCGGCATGGATATGCTCAGACGGGTATTCTTCTCCAGTCCCCAGAACAGCGCCGGAGTCTGACGCCACTTATCGAGAACGGCATCCGAAAAAAGCCTTTTTCAAGCGCACCGCATGATAATTGCCGTGCGCTTTTTTCATTCGTGGAATGTCACAAAAAGAAGTTTCAAATATTGTATGAAATGCGACTTGCTGATTGGCTGTATATGGTATATACTGACTATGGTTTGTAAATGTTGTTAACTATGTTTGTCCTGTTTTCCGGAAAACTGTCGCGCTTGATCAGTTTGAGATCATCGGGGATAGTGGGCAGTATTGTCTGTCCCCTGTCTCCGTTTTCGCTTTTTTCGGTATATCTTCGGTATATCTTTTCTAATAGTAATTTTTATCATATAAAATGTGCGTCAGCACCGCATGGAGGGATTATTAATGTACATCGGAATCGATCTTGGCACCTCATCCCTGAAGCTTCTGCTTGTGGACGGTGACGGTAAAGTTCTGAACACCGTCAGCCGCGACTATCCTCTCGCTTTCCCTAATCCGGGCTGGAGCGAGCAGGAGCCTGACCTCTGGTGGAAGGCCGTAGAGCAGGGAGTACCGGAGCTTCTGCAGGGCTTTGACAGAGCGAAGGTCGAGGGCATAGGCTGTGGCGGTCAGATGCACGGTCTTGTGGTGCTGGACAGGGATGACAATGTCATCCGTCCCGCTATTCTCTGGAATGATGGGCGCACCTTTAAAGAGGTGGAGTATCTCAACGAGACTATCGGTCGGGAAAAGCTGTCAAAATATACCGCGAATATAGCTTTTGCGGGCTTCACGGCTCCCAAGCTTCTCTGGATGGAGAACAATGAAAAGGACAAGTTCGACCGTATCGCAAAGATCATGCTCCCCAAGGACTATATAAACTACAGGCTGACCGGCGTCCACTGCTGTGACTATTCCGACGCCTCGGGTATGCTTCTGATGGATGTGGAGCACAAGTGCTGGTCCAAAGAAATGCTGGATATCTGCCATGTGCGCGCAGATCAGATGCCAAAGCTCTTTGAGAGCTATGAGTGTGTGGGTGAGGTCAAGCCCGATGTGGCCGATATGCTGGGCCTGCCTCAGGGTGTCAGGGTCTGCGGCGGTGCCGGAGACAATGCCGCGGCGGCTGTGGGTACAGGCGTCGTAGGTGCAGGCGGCTGCAATATCTCCCTCGGCACCTCAGGCACGATATTCATCAGCTCCGACAAGTTCGGCGTCGATCCGAACAATGCTCTCCACGCCTTTGCCCACGCCCACGGCGGGGATCACCTGATGGGCTGTATGCTCTCCGCCGCCAGCTGCAACAAGTGGTTCCTTGGTGAGATCCTTAACACCAAAGACTACGCCGGGGAGCAGGCTGCGATCGATGAGAGCAGGCTGGGTAAAAACCATGTATTC
>JAZUJF010000102.1:0-21940 GCA_045642585.1 Candidatus Limivicinus sp. | reverse complement strand
ACGGGATAATTGATCTTGGTATTGGGTGAGTATATCCAGCCGATGACATCCGGGTAGGAGCCCTTGAGCTTCGCGAAATCCACATTCAGAGGCGAATGCTCCACCACCTCTTCTTTCTTCTCCTCCATCACCTGAGCGGAGGGCTTGGGAGTGGCCACGACCACCATCTGGCTGGAAATATCGTCGTAGCTGTTGGCGGCCTTTCTGTAACCGATGAGGGTGGAAGCTATCTTATATGCACAAACGATGAATACCACAAGCAGTACGCAGCAGAGGGCAATAAGTAATCCTTTTACACTTTTTTTCATTTTGTCTTCTGAACCTCCTGAAGGAATGATTGTATTATACTCCTGCTTTATAAAAAAGGAAAGAGATTTTTGTAATTAAATTGTAAATATTTCAGGCTTCAGTAGCCGATGACCGAGTCAACGCCGTAGAATTTCGCCATGTATTCGTTTGACCAGTCGTTCGGATCATCCTCGTTGAGATAGTTCAGACCCTCCACAGGGCTGTATCCGGTCTTCGGATAGACTCTCGGCAGCTGTACGGTCTTCTCGCCCTCAGAGGCGGCGGCCGTGATTATCTCCTCGTTCATGGTAAGGGTGTAGTGTGTCTCGGAAATATCCTTGAAGCCGATACAGACCCGGTACATACCGCAGACGATCAGCACCCCGCAGACTATGCGCATAACGCTTGCGGCTTTTGTGCACCAAAGCTCCTCAAACATTATTCCCCATGCGCACAGCAGCAGTACAAAGGGCACGAAGGTGCTCCGCTCGGCGCAGTACATGGCAAAGGTGAGCACAAAATGGCTCGCCAGTGAGCCGCCGAGGAATATGAGAGAGAGGATGCGGCGGTCTCTGTCTGTCCCAAGCTTCACGGACAGCAGGAGCATTGCCGCAAGAGAGAGGAGAATGGGCCACAGATTAAGATATATAAGGGCGGTATTGAGGAAATTACCCCACAGTACATTTACGCTGAACTCCGCGGACTTGTTCCTGAGCTCTGCGGGGGCAGACATCATTATGGCAAATCCCAAAAGCAGCGCCCCCGGATATATAAACATCCACGGGCGGAGCCGTTTCCTCTGCAGAAGAGAGAGCGACAGCAGGAAAAGGATGACCATAAACACCAGTCCCACCGTCCCGTTCTCGCTCCATCCGCCGACCAGCACGGCAAAGGGGAAGAATAACAGCAGCTCTGAGGCCGACATATCCCGACCCTTCATAAATTTACGGACATAGGGGAGGAGAAACAGCAGACTCAGCACGCCGCACCAGAGATAGTTCACCGCCCCGTCAAGCCAGAGAAAGACCTGACCGAACTGACGCTGGAGAAGCCACAGGCAGGCAAACACCGTCACAAGCAGCAGGACATTGTATTTCCGGCTGTGGGAGGAGATACGGCAGATGAGCGCAAGCAGGACTCCGGTGACGACGGAATTGAGAGCTCTGAATACCGTCAGCGGCAGCAGAAGAAAAAGCTGCACCAGAAAATGGGGGAAAATGCGGCCGTTCATTATATCACGGTGCGCTGAGATCGACCGGAATATCTGCCCGATTTCCGTGATGCGCTCCCCGTCGGCAAAGCTGAAGCAGTACTGATAGTCATCCGCGATAAGATTTGAGCGCTGATTGCAGGCGAAGAAAAAGAGCGTTATCATGGCGAGGATCAGCAGGAACACCGCGCTCTGGCGGTTCAGTTTTTTCACAGTGTTCAGAAACTTCATAACATCACCAAATCAGTTTACATAATATCAATAGCCGAATACCCAGAGATGGGTAAGGGCGAAAGCTTCACGGATATAGCAGTTGAGCATATAAACGGGGTATCCTGGATTACCGGCAACGCCCACAGCCGACGCGCCCAGCATTTTCGCCATCTGCTTTGCCCGGCAGAGATGGTAGGCGCTGGAGACGAGGGCGATATTCCCGTCGGGCTCATCGCCTCTTGAGCGGATGATCTCAAAGGAGAACACAAGGTTTTCCATGGTGGTGGCGGACCTGTCCTCCATGATGAGTCTCCCCGGCTCGACCCCATGCTCCACGAGCCAGCGGTACATACACAGGGCTTCGGAAATGCCCTCATCGCTGCCGCGGCCTCCGGAGAGGATGGCTGTGGAATGGGGATGCTGGTTTACATAATCTAACGCGCCCTCAAGACGGTGGCGCAGAGCCGGAGAGGGGAGCTCTCCCTTGACCTTGCTGCCGAGGACGATGATATACTTCCTCTCCCGGTGCTTATCACCCCGGGAATGGCGCAGGATCATGACTTCAAGAACGCAGAAATACACAAAGCCTATGCCCACGAGCACCGTGACCCAGCGCCGGATCCCTGCCGGGAGAAACCGGTGCAGCACCGTAAGCACCGCGAAGAAGCCGAAGGTATAGGCCATGTAGTCATAGCCTGTGAGGGCGAAGCGGAAGAACAGGGCAATGGCCGTGAAAACGGTGAATGATACCGCCCACAGGGGGATGGCGGAGAGTGCTGTCATCCGTTGAGCTCCTCCCATTTTTCGTACAGCTCGAGAAGCCCTTCCTCAAGGGCGCTCTTTTCATCCTCTATTTCCATCAGACGCTGATAATCGGCTCCGTGTTCCCGGGCGTCGTTATCCAGAAGGGCGATCTTTTCCTCTGTCCGGGCGATCTCCTTTTCCAGCTTTGCGATGGCTCTGTCGTTATTCTTAGGGCGCTCGGGCTTTCCCTTCTTCTCCCGTTCCTTCTGCTTTTCGTTCTGGGTGAAGACGCTCTGGCGCTCCAGCCACTCCCGGTATTCGGCGTAGCCGCCCCGGAAGTCGGTTATCCTTCCGTTTGCCAGCGCCCAGATACGGGTAGCGAATTTCTCGATAAAGTATCTGTCGTGGGAGACGAACAGCAGCGTCTGAGCGTAGTCGGACAGAGCGTCCTCCATCCATTCCCGGCTTGCGATGTCCAGATGGTTGGTGGGCTCGTCCAGAATGAGGAAGTTGATATCGCTGCCCATGAGCATACACAGCTTCAGACGGCTCTTTTCCCCGCCGGAGAGAGCGCCCACGGGAGTGAGCACATCCTCGCCCCGGAAGCCGAAGGCCGCCAGCCTGTCCCGCGCCTGCTGAGGCTCACAGCGACAGTCATAGAGCATGGTGTCAAGGGCGGAGCGGGATTCGTCGGTAAACCTCACTATCTGAGGCAGATATGCCGGACGGATGGCGGGGCCCATATACAGGAAGCCCGTGTCGGGGCTCTCCAGATTCATTATCATTTTTATAAGTGTGGATTTTCCGGTGCCGTTGTCTCCTATAAGGGCGATGCGCTCGCCGCCGGAGACTGTGAGCCCGACCCCGGAGAACAGAGTCCGCTCACCGAAGGACTTGCTGACTTCATCTGCCACAAGCACCTCGTCGCCGTTAAATTCACGCTGTCTGAATTTTACATTCAGCTTTCTCTGCTCTGTGGGCTTTTCGCTGTGACTTAGCTTTTCTATGCGCTTTTCCATGGAAAAGGCCCGCTTATGGAGCTTGTCGTTGCCCATGAATGCCCACAGGTGCATCTGCTCGGCCGCCCGGGTAAGCTGCTCTATCTTGGCCTGATCCTTCTCATATTTCTTCAGCTTCTCCTCGAAGCGCTTCTGACGCTCCTGAACATAAAAGCTGTAATTGCCGCTGTACAGCTCCGCTTTTCCCTCGGAGATCTCTATGGAGCGCTGTACCACCCTGTCCAGAAAATATCTGTCATGGCTGATGGCAAGCACTGTGCCCTTAAAACGCAGAAGGTATTCCTCAAGCCACTCTGTGGCTTTAAGATCCAGATGGTTCGTGGGCTCGTCCAGCAGGAGGATGTCGGTGTCCTCAAGGATGAGCCGGGCAAGGTTTACTCTGGTGCGCTCGCCTCCGGAGAGGGAGTCAAATTCCTGCTCCAGCATTGTCCGGGAGATCTCCAGACCGTTGGCGACTCTGGCGCGGTTGGTGTCCATCTCATATCCGCCCAGTCTGCGGAAATCATCCTGCAGCCTGTCATACTCGCGCAGAGCGGCCTCGCCCCCGCCGTTTTCCAGCTCAAGACTCAGCTCCTCCATCCTGTCGGCGATGCCGTACAGATGGCGGTGCGCCTCCTTCAGGACCATCTCCGTGGTGTAGCCCTCCGGGTAGACCGGTATCTGGGAGATAAGCCCCATGCGCTTGCCCGGAGCTACGGACACCTGACCCTCGTCATAGCCTATCTCGCCCACAAGGATGCGGAAGAGCGTTGTTTTTCCGCAGCCGTTGTGTCCCAGAATGCCCACACGCTCCCCTGTGTTTACCGAGAAGGAAAGACCGTCCAGTATGTTGTTCCCGATCTCAAAGGATTTGACCAGTGAAGAGACAGTGATATCTATCATCTTTATTCCTTATGCAGCCGCGGACCGATCCTCCTGCGGCAAACTGATAATGTCGTTCATATTTTTCACCGCCCACTGCATCACCTGATTGGTGACGGAGCCGGCAACGGTGAGCCCGTAGCCGCCCTGTTCAACGAGGGTGACAAAGGCGTAGGGGTGTGCTTCATCTCTGAGAAAACCCACAAACCATGCGTGGGATGTTCCGTCGCCAAGCTCCGCGGTGCCGGTCTTGGCGCATATATCAAGGTCGGGGAAGTTTTCCTGCCCGTAATGATCCCGCACATTGAAGGCCATCATGTCACTGAGCTTTTCGGCGGTGCTGCGGGTGATAAGCCGGCCGGAGGATGCCTCGCCGCCGGAGATGATCTGCGGCTCGACGATGATGCCGCCGTTTGCTATGGCGCAGACAAAACGCAGCATGGCGTAGGGGCAGACCATGACGGTGGACTGACCGATGCCGGACCAGCCCAGCTCGGGATCGCCGATAAACTCGGTGGGATAGCTCCCGGCGTAGCAGGATATGCCGTTCAATTCATGGGACTTGTTGAGACCGTAGCCGGTGACATACTCGATCATTGTGTCCTGACCCAGACTCACGGCGATCTGAGAGAATGCCACATTGCAGGAATTGGAAAGAGCCTGACGGAAATCCTGCGTGTAGTGAGTGCCGGAGCAGGTGATCGTCACCCCGGCAATATCATGCTCCTTTTCGCAGTAGAAGCTGCGGGAGTCGATGTCCGGGATATTCTCAATAGCGGCGGCGGCCGTCACGAGCTTGAAGATCGAGCCGGGAGTATAGGTGGCGGAGAGACAGCGGTTGATATATGCGCCGTCACGCACCTCGCTCTGGGCATACAGGGGGTCAACACTGGGTACGGACACCATTCCCAGCAGCTCCCCGGTGCGGTAGTTGCATACCATCATGCAGCCCCTTGTGTCCGGGCCGTTTCCCATGAGGACTCTGTATATTTTGCGGTCGAGCTGTGAGTCGATATTTAGCTTCAGCGTGGAGCTCTCGCCCTTTGTGGTGCCGGTGATAAGACTGAATTCCTGGAGATCCTGCCAGTATCGGGAGAGAATACCCGTACCCGTGCGGCCCCAGTAGTCGCCGGTCACATGGTAGTTTGCCATCCGGGTCTCCTCATCTGAGGAGAATGAGCTCTGGAGCGCGTCAAAATACGCAAGGGTCACGCCGTTTCTGTCCAGAAGCGCCCCGCTGGAGCCGGAGTTTGCCCGGGAAAAATACAGCGCCCATTCTGAGCCGTGCTCGATGTATCGGGCGAGATACACGCCCATTCCGAACATGACCAGCGCCGCTATAAGGAGAACGGAGAAGGCTCTTGTGGTAATCTTTTTCATCTCTGTCCGCCTCCGTCATATCCCTCGTCCTCACGCTCACGGGCTCTGGCCCATTCCAGCGTGTGGAGCTCCTCGTCCTCCTGCTCCTCGATGGTGCTGACGGTCTGAACGGCAAAGCTGGCCTCACGCCTGTTGTCCGCGCTCTTTATGAAAGCCATCAGCATCCAGCAGGACAGCAGGGAGGTGCCGCCCTTTGAGACAAAGGGAAACGTGACGCCGGTGAAGGGGAGGATATCCATGGAGCCGAACACATTCAGCGCCATCTGGGTCAGCAGCATACTCATGGCGGCACAGGCGGCTATGGAATAATAGGCGGAGCGGCCGTGACGGGCGGAACGCACCGTGAAGAATGCCAGAACGAGCACAGCCAGCACCATTATGCAGGCTATAATAAGCCCCAGCTCCTCACAGATGAGGGCAAAGACCATATCGGTGTTCGCGGCAAAAATATCCTTCAGCCATCCGGCACCCGCACCCTTGCCCCAGAGTCCTCCGGAGGAGGCCGCCGACATGGCCCGGGTCTGCTGGAAGCCGGCATTGTAAACATCGTCCCATGCGTGACCCCATGTGGAAAATCTCTGAGCTATGTACGGCTTTGCGGTGACGGCCAGAAAGCCCGCCATTCCCGCGCCGGATATGGCCAGAAGCACCGTCGCGATGGAGCCGGAGCGCATGAAGGATATGACAAGGAAGGTGACAAAGAAAATAAGAGCCGTGCCGAAGTCGCCGATAAGTGCCAGAGCGACCACACAGAACGCGGAAAAGCCGATGAACAGGAACAGGTTTCGGCGGGAGAAGAGCTTGTCCATGGTGGCGGCGCCCACATATATGTACGCCACCTTCACAAGCTCCGAGGGCTGAAAGGACACGCCGCCGAAGCTGAGCCAGTTCTTTGCGCCCAGCACAGCGTCGGAGACGAGCACATTGACCACCATGAGCAGGGTCGCCGCCACCGCAACGGCAATTCTTGTGGATGTGACCCGGCGCAGACTCCTGAGCCACCAGCCGTTGAGCACGAACAGCAGCACCGCCGCCACCGTCAGGAATATCTGCTTTATCATGTCGTCGGAGGATGAGCCCGCCGCCACCGACAGCCCCAGAGCCGTCAGGTAGAAGGCGATAGTCTCCACCTCAAAGCCGCTGCGGTTCATGATGCGCATGGCGAAGAAGCAGCACCACTGCAGAGCCATGAGCACCACAAAGCCCAGCGCGATAACGGTGAGCTTTTCCGTCTCCGCGGACACCACGTGCTGAAGCAGAAGAAATATCTCAAATACGGTCAGCTCAAAGAGCGTAACGGAGGGGGAGACACGCTTTCCCGCCACAGTGCGGCCGGATTCCAGCTTGTGCCGTTTCTCCGTTGTCATGTCAATGAAGCGCAGCCTCTCGCCGCCCACATTGATAACATCTCCCGTATGTATCTGAACGCCGTAGGAGCCGATCTTCACACCGTTGACCCATACGCCGCCTTTGGAAAAAATATCGTATATCCGCCATACGCCCCGGTCACTGCGCTTGAGGACGGCGTGGACCCGGCTGACAGCTCTGGAGGGGATGCGCACATCGGAGGACACAGAGCGGCCGATCACGTTTTCCCAGTGGAATACCGGCACGTTCTCTCTCCCGTGGCGCAGATAAGCCCAGACCTCAGACTCATACCTTTCGCTGAGCATGGAGCGGATGCAGCGGATCAGGATGACCGCGGACAGCGCGATCATCACATATTTGGAGCTTGTAACAGTGTACTCGATAAGTGTATCCAGACCGCGTCACCCCTTTCATACAACTCATTATAATACCACAAGGACCGTACTATTGACAAGCGTTTGATAGTATTCTAAAATATTAATGTGATAGTATTCTAAAATATTAATGTAGAAATTAAGGCGACAGCGCGCAATGGTGCGTATGAGATATAAAGTCGATTTGACTTTTGCCTTTTTACGGGTATAATAGAGTAAAAATAATTTGTTGTCAGAAAGGTTTTATCAGATATGGGCGAATGTACACATGATTGCTCGACCTGCTCTGAAAAGTGCGCCGAGCGCGATCCCAAGAGCTTCCTGAAGGAGCTCAATCCTCAGTCGAAGGTGAGAAAGGTAATTGCCGTTGTGTCCGGAAAGGGCGGCGTGGGAAAATCCCTTGTCACATCCCTTATGGCCTCCGAGATGCAGCGCCGGGGCTACAGCTGCGCTGTCCTTGACGCGGATATTACCGGCCCCTCCATCCCCAAGTCCTTCGGCATCCATGAGCACGCCATGGGCACCGAGGAGTATCTTATCCCCGTGTCCACCCACACCGGTATTCAGGTCATGTCCATTAACCTGATCCTTGAAAACGAGACTGAGCCTGTTGTCTGGCGCGGCCCTGTGATAGCCGGGGCTGTCACCCAGTTCTGGACCGATGTGCTGTGGACGGATGTGGACTATATGTTTGTCGATATGCCTCCCGGAACCGGCGATGTGCCGCTTACTGTGTTCCAGTCGCTGCCCATTGACGGCGTCGTTATCGTCACCTCCCCTCAGGATCTGGTGGGAATGATCGTGGAAAAGGCCGTGAAGATGGCCGGCATGATGAATATCCCCGTGCTCGGCATCGTGGAAAATATGTCCTATTACAGGTGCCCCGACTGCGGCAGGGAACATTCCGTCTTCGGCGACAGCAAGGTGGAGAAGATAGCCGCCGAGTATTCCATACCCCACTTTGCAAAGCTCCCTATCGACCCGGTCATCGCAACAATGGTAGACGCGGGCGAAGTAGAGAGCGTTCCCGGCGAGTATATAGCACCGATGGCGGATGCCATAGAAGCGGATATTAAAATAGAAGGATAAGGAGAAAAACAAATGCGTATTGCTGTTGCGTATAAAGACGGTGAGATCGGCGAGCACTTCGGCCATGCCGAGATGTTTGCGTTCTACGACTATGAGGGCGAGGATCTGACCGAGTGCAAGAAGTATCTTGTGGATGTTTCCGACAGGCACGGTCATCAGGAGATGGCGGATCTTATGCGTGAGCAGGCTGTGGATGCCGTTCTGGTGGGCAACATGGGCGGCGAGGCAAAGGCCTGCCTGCTTGGCTACGGCATCGTTCCCGTGGTAGGCTACTGCGGAGACGCCGACACCGCGGCCGACCTGCTTATCACCGGTCAGCTCCCCATTGTTGACGGCGGCACCTGCTCCGGCGGCTGCGGCGGATGCTCCGGCTGCGGCGGCCACGAGGGCGGAGACTGCGGCTGCGGCGGAGACTGCGGCTGCGGCCAGTGATCGGCCCATCAGTCGGATATTTGATAATATTTACACCCGGGGATTTTTCCCGGGTGTTGCCTTAAATATAAAAATGAATTTTTTGTAACTGTTGTGTTTAATATTTTTTAACAAAAAAACTGTTGCAGAACCTGATACTCTGTGATACAATGTCACCGACAAGGAAAACTGACTATATATTGACGGGTTTACATAATTCTGTGCAGATATAGCGGTTTTTATCATTATTTTCCAATCCTGTTTGTTATCTGACAGGAGCTTTTTTCATACGATTTCCGTAACGACTGTTTCCATAATCACAATAACATAATTATGTCAATCGAAATTCAGTTATTTGATTATTGTACGAAAAAGGCGCTGTTTTGGCCTGTTTTATGAAGTGTTTGTTTCAACTGAGTATTGGTTGAGAATAATACGGGTTTCATAATGCGGGTAACATAAAGCAGGTAGAAATGGAATTATTATGTCTGACAAGAGTGGGGTCACGGAAAAAAAGAATATCCTGTGCCGCTATGTGACCGAGAAGATCGCCAATGACGGCATCGAGAATTTCTCCATGCGCGGGCTCTGCAAGGACACGGGTATCTCTGCGCCGAGGGTGTACGAGCTGTTTTCGTGCAAGGAGGAGATGCTTGAAAGCGTGTTTCTGGACATCAGCCGTGAGATATGCGATGTTGTCACCTCTGCCATAGGCTCCATCCCGGGAGAGCGCGGTAGTTTCAGACAGTCAGAGGAGCTGTGCTGGAGAATGTGGAGCACTTTCTGGTTTTTTCTCACTTCCAAACCGGAAAAGACACTTTTCTACTTCCGGTATCTGCTATCATCCTATTATACCGACGCGGTCAGACAGCGTGTTAAAACCATGATGTCCAAATGGAACTCCATTATCGGCGACATCGACAGGCGTTACGGTATTTCCAGCCACACCGACATAAGCATCCTCCAGTCGAATGTTATCCGCGGCACAATTGATTTTGCGGTCATGAGCATTCGGGGAGAGCTTGAGGAGAAGCCCAATACCGTCAGTACGATCTTCTCCACCGTGTTCAGCCCTGTTTTCTGGGCCTTCGGTTTTTACAAATGTCTTTGATGACATTGACTTTTACCTTTGTTTATTATTATTATCGATCCCCATATACCTTGGAAGGAGGTTGATTTTCTGATGAAAAGGATACATCTTCGGAAGCTCATCAGCAGGATACTGTGTCTGTCGGTCTGTGCAGCTTTGATGCTGACCCAGTCTTCTCCTGCCCTTGCCGCCTCAAAAAAGCAGAAGGTTTATGAAAAGACGATTCAGTGTACCAAGGATGAGCACACTCACACAGATGAGTGCTACGAGGTCACGCTTGTATGCGGAATGACCGAGACCGGTATGCCGGGAGAGGATGTTATCATAGCGTTTGACAGTGCGGGACTGCCCGTGTCTACGAGCCAGGCCGATATTGCGGCAGATGAGCTTGGTTACTACCATGTCCACGGCCCCGAGTGCTATGAAAAGGTCCTGATCTGTACAAGAGAAGAGCACACGCATAAGAGGGCCTGCCGGTTTGTGGATGACTACGGCGTGGAGGACCCAAAGGAGTGGTTCGATGACGCACCCAAGTATCTGACCGGCGACTGGGCCGCGGACCTGCTGATGGTCGCAAAGTCGCAGGTGGGGTACGAGGAGATCGTCGGCAACTGCATTTATGACGACGAGGGTGAGTCCTTCGGCTACTCACGATACGGCGACTGGTACGGCTTCCCCTACGGCCCGTGGTGTGCCATGTTCCTGTCCTTCTGCGCGGAGGGCGCGGGGATACCCAGAGCGGGCTTCCCGTGCGAGTCGGCCTGTGACGGCTGGGTGCAGACCTTCCGGGATATGGGCGTGTTCAAGTCTCCCTTGACCTATACTCCCAAGGCCGGCGACCTGTGCTTCTTCCTCTATCCGGATAAAGAATCTCCTACCCATGTGGCTGTCATTACCGGATATGAGCCGGGGACCTGGGGCTCCACCGGAAAGTTCACGACCATTGAGGGCAATAATAACCACGCCGTGCGGGAGTCCTTCAGATATGTGGATGACCCGGATATCTGCGGATATGTGAGTATCAGCCTCCTGCAGCAGCGTTACGGCTCAGATACGGACGCTGCCATCGTGTGCCTGGAGGACGGTTATATGAACCTCCACTTCGGCTCGGCCGACGCGGTAAGCGGCATCACGAGACTCTACGCCAAGCAGCTTGCCACACGCTCCGCCCTGTACACTGAGGCTCTGGACAAGCTGAGACAGTCGGATGTGAAGGATAAGGTCAAGGCGTCCCGGCTGAAGCTGTATCAGCTCTTCATCGATACGAGCGTTGTGCCCTCTCCCGTGCCCCTGTCAGGCGAGACCTTTACAGGCGCGGGTCTGACCAGCAAGACCAATCCCAACCAATACGCCGGTGTGATCGAGGTCAACGGCGAGTATATAATTTATGTCGGTACATAAGCCGCGTTGAAGCTGCCAAAAAGATATTAGATATTTTGGAAGATAAAAAGGAGATCCAAATATGAAGAAACTTACCAAGATCCTTTCAGTGCTCCTGCTCCTGTGTATGTTTGCGAGCCTGATGCCTGTTGCGGCACTTGCCACAGAGGCGACAGAGGAACAGACAGCTGTTCAGGGACTCGATGTCAAGGCTGAAAAAACAGAAGAGAAAACCGAAGAAGAGGTCGAAGAGACCGTCATGGAATCTCTTTCTCTGACTCTGGGAGCTCATCAGGATCATTCATGGGAGACAGACGCAGTTACCCATAAGTGCACCTTAGGCGGATGCGAGTTTGAGACCGCGCAGAGCCATGTGTGGGACGCCGCGACCGGTATCTGCACTGTCTGCGAGTATGAGTGCCAGCATGACTTCAACCCCAACACCTCCAAGTGCAGGATCTGCGGATTTGTATGCACCGGCCACTACTATGGCAGCGACGGCGTATGTGATACCTGCGGTAAGCTGGAGAAGCCCGTGGCCTGCAGCGGCACTGGAGAAGCGTATGTGGAGTATGCCTCTCTGCCCGATGCGATCAAGGCGTTCAATAAGGGTGAAACAGTTAAAATGCTCAACGACTGCAAGGCCGAGGGCTACTACACCCTCTCCGCGGCCGGCACTCTGGATCTCAATCAGAAGACCCTCTCCGCTACTGACGGAAAGAGCTTTGCCCTGAAATCCACGGGCAACGGCGTCACTGTCAAGAACGGTACTGTCAATGCCGGAACTATGGCAGAGGGAGCGGCGATCGTCTGCGACGGCGGAGCCATCACTCTCGACGGCGTCACCACCGCTTTCGGCAGCGGCGTTGTCAGCGCTGTTGATGTCGCCGTAAACGGCGGGACCTGCACCATCGCAGGGGGCAACTATCTGGGAAGCTTTGCCGTCAGCAAGGGCAGCCTTGTCATTAACGGCGGTAAGTTTGACATAAAGCCCGCTGACGATTATCTCGGTGCGAATAAGGGCGTCCTGAAGGACAGCAAGGACAAGTATGTCGTATCTGACTTCACCAAGATAAATGACGCCCTGAGCGTGAATCTTCTTGCCGAGTATAAGGACGGGCTCACCGCTGCCTTCTTCACCGATAACAATACCCCCGCAAAGGTCGTTGACAGTGTAACAGACATGCTTAACCCCGAGAAGATCGACGGAAACAAGGTGGACACTCAGAAGTCCGTCACCGTCACCTATTCTCTGGAATATGTTACGACTGAGAATGCGGAGGACGGCGACATCACCAAGACATTTGAGGTCACACCCGTCGCTGTCGTTTCCTACAACGACGGCAAGACCGCGGACCCCAGGTTTAACGACAGAGATCTGAAGTTCCCCCTGACCGCCAACCTCTCCGGCGTGTTCAACACACCCTCTTCCGTGGAGGCGAAAAGCTCAGGTATGGACTCCTGGTCCTACGATGGAGAGAATAATACCGTCAAGGTCACCATGAGCGATAATCTGGTCTCCAATAAGTTCACCGTTGTGTACGCTGCTCCCGATCCTACCGAGCAGACCGTTGAGGTCAGCGGTCTTACTCCCGTGAGGGCAAGGATCAGCAGCTCCAGCACCCCTATCGTGATCGACGCGGCCGAGGTCTATACCTCTCAGGTCAAGTCACGCACGGCAAACACCGTCAAGGTCAAGGGCTATCACAATGTGGATAAGGACCTGCAGTCTGTCCTCGAGCTGCTTGGCTTTGCCACGGGCTCCGTCGATAAGCTGACTGCGGTCAGAGTTCACAATGCCGCCGTCGTCAATACCGCGGCCGACACCTCCTCCCTCATCATCTCCTGCATCCCCAGCGAGAAGACTCTCCTGAAGGCCGCCGATGCCGGCAGAGGCATCACCGTGACCTTTACGGCAAAAGCGATGAAGGTCATCAGAGACCAGCTGGCCGGCGATGATCTGGTGCTGTTCTTCTCCAGCAATGAAGACAGGACCGTGTTCTATGTGGTCGCGCTTGCGTGCGATTCCAACGGTTATATTTCCTCCACCCCCATCTGCACCTCCTCCGACAACAATGTGTTTGCAAACGGCTCTGTGCTGGTAGAGCTGGAGACAAAGATCCCCACCGCTACCGCGACCAAGACCTTTGCACCCTCCAAGGTGAAGCACACCTACGGCAGTCTTCTCAACAATAAGAAGACCGAGAGCTTCTACAACAATAAGATCGCTCCCTCCGGGACTGCCGAGAACAGACAGTTCGTGTATGCCGACAATAAGATTCCCCTCTATATCAACAGCTTCAGTAAGTTCGAGGTCACGCTGAGTGAGCTGACCCTCAGCCCCGAAACCGGAAGCAGTCTCGGATCCCTTGTCCTGGGCGAGCCGGCAAATCTCAAGTCGGTTTCTGCCGACGGCGAAGGAAAGCTTGAGATAACCGCAGAGTGGCAGGGCACCAAGATCGCCTTCGATGAGGATGCGGGCCTGGAGGAGTTTGAGAAGAAATACGGCATATCTGTCGCCAACGATACGGTTTCCATTTCCGGTACACCCAGTGACAGCAATCTCCCGGGTATCTACACCCTCAAGGTCACCGCGTCCGACAATCTGGGCAATAAGGCCGAGAACCTGTACACCGTCACCGTGACCGACGCCAACTATCAGGTAATTCAGGCCGAGACCGGTGTCCCTCTGGGCGACTATGAGACTCTGGCACAGGCTGTAAACCAGATCCTTCCGGCGGATGTCTATGTTCTGAAGGACAGACCGGATGATTCCGCGCAGGTCCAGCTTGCTCAGAGCATCTCCAATATCTACGGCAACAACAAACAGATCGACAGCATTGATTTCCTCTATAATGTCCATCCTCAGGATACAGAGATCAGTAACATCACCATGAAGAACCTGACTCTGGGTGTGGATAATGCTACTCTGGCCGGCATTATCAGGGAACTGAGTGACGATCAGGCACTGTTCTTCAACGGTCTGACCCTGAAGAATGTTACCGTGACCGACGGACTAGGTACCGGTACTGTAATGTCTTACGGTACCGTTGACGGTGAGAATATTGAGATCCTGAACGGTAAATATGACAGAATACAGGGCGATGCCGCTGCGGATGCCTACCTTGTCAGCGGCGGCAACTTCGGCAAGGTTCTGAATTATAACGGTGTTGAGCTCACGGAGTTCCCTGTGAAGTGGCTCCTGAGAGAAGAAGCGTCGACTTCCGCCGAGAACGATACTCAGTATGTGGGCGTGAAGCAGAAGGACGGCTCCTTCAGTGTTGTGGCGCTGTCTCCCGATATTGTTTCGTGCTCCAACAGCCGCACCTTCGTGAAGAATTCCGCCGGCTCTCTGACCTTCGGCACCAACATTCCCTACTCCGTTATCGATGAATACTATGAGCCTGTTTACGATTCCACGGGTAAGAACATAATCGGCTTCAAGGATAAGGAAGCTGCCGATGACGATGATCCCGAAGTATTCAGCGTGTATGTTGGCAGTACCAGACTCGCAAACAGCGAGAAGTCCCAGAAGTACACCTTCTCCAAGGGCAAGAACGGATACCTGTATGTCACTCTCACCAATACATATCTTAAGACTCTTGCCTCCGGTACAAAGTATCTGACCCTGAAGACCGATATGGGCGATACGGTTAAGGCTGACGGCGTGTTCTATGTCAGCGCGTCCGGCAGAACAGGCGATACCGCGAACATGGGTCTTTGGATCGGCATCATGCTCGCCTGCGTGGTCGCTGCCGCAGTTGTTGTGGTAGTTGTCAGAAAGAAGCAGGGTAAGCCGCTTCCGTTCTCCAAGAAAAAAGACTGATCCCATAGTAAAATAGCCACACTTCCCCGACCCTGACCGGTCGGGGAAGTTTTTTGCTTGTTGATCGGTATAATATCCGCAAAGCCGGGTGAGACTATTATCAGCACCTTACATATGATGTAATGGGCAACTATTAAGGCGGAGTATTTCCGCCAAGGTTATCCCGGAGTGTGAAAAATGGTCAAAAGAGGAGATATTTATTATGCCGACCTGAGCCCGGTGGTGGGCAGCGAGCAGGGCGGAATGCGTCCGGTACTTATCGTGCAGAACGATGTGGGCAACAAGCATTCTCCCACCGTGATAGCCGCCGCTATCACCTCCCAGACGGGCAAGGCACGGCTGCCGACTCATATCGAGCTGTCTGCCCGAAGTGTGGGACTCAACAGGGACAGTGTTATCCTGCTGGAGCAGATACGCACAATCGACAAATCCCGACTGCGTGAGCATATGGGAAAGCTGGACGAGGGCACTATGACAGCGGTTGACAACGCGCTGGCTGTCAGCTTCGGACTGGGACTATAAAAATTATTAGGCGGTGCTGCCTAAATTTCTTTTCCCCCTCATATACTGAGACTATTATGATCAGTATGAGAGGGACTTTTTTATGGAGGAAATTCTATGGAGGGCGAAAAATATCCTTTATACATAAACGGCGAAACCGCGGGGGAGGTACGGTCAAAAAGAGACGGACTGTACACGGTCTTCGAGTTCTCCGCAGGTCAGATATCAACACCCGCCGAAATATGGCTCTGGGGAGAGGGAAAAAGCGTGTACATAGGGAGACTCCTGTCGGAGCATGGAGAGGCAAAGCTGACTAAAAAATACACCAGAAGCGAGATGCAGTCATTCCCCAATAAGATAGAGCGGTTCTGCGACCGCGAGCGGAAAAACGATATACCGGATAAAAGACCGGAATACCTCTGGAGTCGGCATCGTGACGGCACATTGACCTGCTCCCGTGACAAAGGCGGCCTGATCGCCATTCCCTCACACCTGCGCCGGGAATTTCCGGGCGTGAAAAAAATGATGATAGACGGGAGAGAATATATTATCTTCAGGTATTGAGAAAACAGAATGAAAATATTATAATGTAAAGAAAGGGGAGTGAATGACATATGCTGATGAACGATCTTATAATAAAAAAGAGAGACGGGGACGCTCTTTCAAAGGAGGAGATCGATTTTATGATCTCCGGCTATGTGGATGGCAGTATTCCCGATTATCAGATGTCCGCCATGTGTATGGCGGTGCTGTTCAGGGGGATGAATGAGCGGGAGATATTTGACCTGACCATGTCCATGCTGGATTCCGGGGAGAAGATCGATCTCAGTCCTATCGTCGGTATCAAGGCGGATAAACACTCCACCGGCGGTGTGGGCGATAAGACGAGCCTTGTGCTGTGCCCGATGGTGGCGGCCTGCGGATTGAAGATCGCGAAAATATCCGGCAGGGGTCTGGGGCATACCGGCGGAACGATAGACAAGCTGGAGAGCTTCCCCGGCTTTACTACCGAGATCTCCGGTGAGCAGTTCTATGAGAATGTTAATAAGGTGGGTATCGCCCTCATTGGCCAGACCGCAAACATTGACCCGGCGGACAAGATGCTCTATGCGCTGAGGGATGTGACCGGAACCGTGCCCAGTATGCCCCTGATCGTCAGCTCCATTATGTCCAAAAAGCTGGCGTCCGGCGCGGATATTATCGTTCTGGATGTAAAAACCGGCTCGGGCAGCTTTATGAAGACAATGGAGGAGGCCGAGGAGCTGGCGGAAAATCTCACAAAAATCGGCAAAATGGCCGGTAAAATGTGCTCCGCCGTCATCAGCGATATGGATCAGCCTCTTGGCTGGGCTGTGGGCAACGCTCTGGAGGTCAGGGAGGCCATCTCCGTCCTGAAGGGTGAGACAAAGGGCAGTATTCTGGAGCTGTGCCTCAACCTGGGTGCCGTTATGCTTACAAACGCCCGGATAGCCGACGACCTTGAAGGCGGCAAGGCCATGCTTCAGAGGACTATTGATGACGGCAGCGCCCTCAGAAAGCTGGGGGAGCTGGTAGAGGCTCAGGGCGGATGCAGCGCGGATGTATACGACACATCCCGACTCCCGGAGGCGGAGTTCAGGCTGGAGGTCATATCTGACGCATCCTGCTGGGTAAGACATATAGACGCTCTCACTGTGGGACAGGTCTCCATGCATCTGGGCGGAGGCCGCGCCACCAAGGAGAGCGATATTGACCGTGCGGTGGGCGTCGTGCTGAAAAAGAAGGTGGGCGACTATGTGGAAAAGGGAGAGAGCCTTGCCGCTATCCATGCCTCAGACCCGGAGAAGGCGAAAGAGGCGGCACAGCTTCTGCTGTCCGGCTATACCTTCAGCGAGACCCCGGTTGAATACCCCCGGCTGATAAAGAAGATCATCATGTAATGCTGTTTTCTGATAGACAGATACAAATGCCTGCGGATCTCGTTATACCCCGAAAAGGACAGCGAAGGCCGCAGGCGCATTTTTGACATACTGCAATATCCGACATTTTAACGGGAGACCTCATCCGTCACGGGCGGACGATGTTATATTGTGCTGATCGTACTTTTTTCGCCCGCCGCCCGCGCCACCTTCTCCAGAGAAGAAGGTTTGGCTGGTGTATGCTTTTTAAAGGGAGATACGCCTTGCCGGAAAAGATATACTATTGTGAACATACAAAGATTCTCGCAAAGGAATTACGAAAAGGCGCGATACCTGAAAATACACCATATGGTAAGGTTTTCTTGTTGCATATCCCGTTCGGAAATCATATAGTTGACTTTTTCTGCGCGTCAGCAAATCTGAAATGCGGATTACGAATATCTACGGTGTATGCACATTCCTGGATGAATACATAATAGATAAGCACAATCTAAACCTTCTTCTCTGGAGAAGGTGGCGCGGGCGGCGGGCACAGTCTCTCGATAAGCACTATCTTGGCCGTCCGCCCGTGACGGATGAGGTCCCGCGCCCGCAGGCGCAGTAAGCTTCTTCTCCGGAGAGTACCTGTATGGTATATGCCCGAATAAACAGCTGATACTGAAAATCAAAGGTTATCATCAGAGAACAGTATGAATTATTAAGCCGCAGGCGTTTATCTTCTGTGAATATTTGTCCAAAAGGCTCAAGCCTCTTGACAAGACAGCAATAGAAAGGCATACTATAGTAAATAGTTATATTCTGGAGAAGATAAATGGCGAAACATCTGCCCCAGCAGGGAAAGCACTCATCCGGAGACGATGTGAAGGTATATCGCAGAGTCCGGGAGGATGAGGAGGAAGAGATCAAAATATACAGAGGCTCCGGCAGGCGCCCGGAGCACACCCGGACCCAAAAAGCCCGCAGGGAAGAAGCGGAGAGAGTTAACGACGCCGCAAGTCATATGACGGGCTTTTCCTTTAAGGTCGTGCTGCGTGTCATTATTGCCGCGGCTGCTTTTGTGCTGTGCATTTTTATGCCTTTTGAGGGCTGGAAGCGCACGGCCTGCTTCCTTGTGCCTTTTATCATAGTGGGAGCGGATATCCTCCTGAGCGGCGTTGAGCAGGCAAGCGAGGGAAAAACGCTCAATCCATGCCTTATTATGACGGTCGGATGTATTGCCGCGTTTATTATCGGCAGCGGCCCTACCGCGGCGGCGGCCATGATCCTTTTCAACATCGGTGCGATCGTGGAAACACTGACGAAAAAACGGTCTGTCCGCAGTATAGACGAGATGGCGGACAAAATGCCGGACCGGGCCAATGTGGAGACCTCGGAGGGCATCCTGACGGTTGCGCCGGAGTATGTGAATGTTGACGACATCGTTGTAGTGGAGCCGGGGGAGAGAATACCTCTGGACGGCGTTGTGATAGAGGGAATGAGCTCTGTTGATCTGTCTATCCTCACGGGAAGCACCACTGCCCACCCGGTGTCTGAGGGCGGACGGGTTTTCTCCGGCACCGTCAATCTCTCCAAAACCCTGAGAATAAGGGTCATTCTGGATGCTAAAAATTCCGCCGCCGGAAGGATAGAACAGCTTATCAGGAACACCGCCGACAGGCCCTCCTATGTTGAGAGGCTGGCGGCTGCGGCAGAAAAGTATTATTATCCCGCGGTGCTTATAATGGCCGCCCTGTGCGCCGTCATCCCGCCGATCTTTGTCGGCGGCTGGTCTGAGTGGTTATACAGGGCTGTGGGTCTGCTGCTTATTGCGGGCACATCATCATCCATATCTACCGTGGCCATGAGCTTCAGAATGGGCATAGGTATGGCTTCGATGAACGGTGTGCTGATAAGGAACTCCGGCGCGGTGGAAACTCTGGCGAAGACGGAGACAATGGTTTTCGACAAGACAGGCACTATCACGAACGGCAAATTCACCATCACAGATGTGGTCCCAAAGGGCGTTTCCGAGGAGGAACTGATCGGGATCGCGGCTCTGGCAGAGGGGAGATCCCGCCATCCCGTGGCCCGCGCGCTGCGCTCCGCCGCCGGTATTAGACCGGGACAGGGCAGGCTGTCCGACTTTGAGGAGCTGCCCGGCAGGGGAATAATCGCAACCGTGAACGACAGCCATGTGCTGGTTGGAAACGGCGCCATGATGGAGGACTGGGGCGTTGAGTTTGAGATACCCTCAAGAAGCGGCGCCGCCATCCATGTGGCCGTTGACGGCGTTTACCGGGGATACATACTGATCGCCGATAAGCTGCGCAGCGGGGCGTTTCAGGCTATGGAGGATCTGCGGAGCTACGGCATAAAGAAGTTAGTTATGTTAACCGGGGATGTGCCCTCAGTGGCCAGACCTATTGCCTCAAGGCTGAATTTTGATATGCTCAGAACAGAGCAGACCGGAGAGGACAAGGTTGCGGCCCTTGAGTACATTCTCAGCAATGCCGGAGAGGTATTCAAGGTGGCGTTTGTGGGCGACGGATACTACGACGCGCCCCTTCTGAAACGGGCCCATGTTGGAATTGCCGCCGGCGCTCTCGGTTGCTGGGACGCTGTGGACAGTGCGGACATAATGGGCATGGACGATGACATTTCAAAGCTCCCGTCCGTGTATAAAAATGCAAAATCCGTAAGACTCATTGCGGATGAAAATATGGCCTTTTCTCTTGTGTCGAAGCTTGTTATCATCGCTCTGTGCGTCACGGGGGCTGTTCCCATCGGAGTAATTGCCGGACTTGATCTGGCGGCCTTTGTCCTGACGGCACTCAATACCCTGCGCATTGCCATGCCGGGAAAGAAAAAGAGAATGAATTTCACAACGGATTGATTTTAGGCACCACCGCCATGAATGTATATGATTTTGACAAGACAATATTTTACCCTGACAGCTCGGTGCTCTTTGTGAAGTGGTATTACGGCCGTCATCCGGGCTCGTTTCTGAAAAGGCTCGGCCCCATCGCCGGAAACGCCATACGCTGCAGGCTGGGGAAATATAAGCTGAAAAACCTGAAGGAGCTTGTTTTCTCGTTCCTCACAGAGATCGAGGATATTGACGGGGAGGTAGGGCGCTTCTGGGATATTTACAGAAAAAACCTCCTGCCCTGGTATCTCAGACAGAAGAGAGAGGACGATATAATCATCTCCGCCTCTCCCGAATTTCTCCTTGAGCCAATATGCAAAGAATTGGGAGTGAGGCTGATAGCTACCCGCATGGATAAGCACACCGGACGCATCCTCAGTGAGAACAACAAAGACACCGAGAAGGTCAAACGCTTTTACGCCGAATATCCCGGGGCGCAGATAGACGGGTTTTATTCCGACTCTCTGACCGATACGCCTATGGCTCTTGAGGCAAAGCGCGCTTTCCGGGTGGTCAATAAGGATCAGCTCATCCCCTGGCCAAATATATAATATCTCCGTATGCACCCTTAATGTGGCACAGCTCCCCAAGTCCGTGCAGGACATCATCCGTGATCAGCAGGACGAAGCCAATGCTTACGATATCTCACTTGCATAAGGGGAAATATACAATGGTTGGAAAATACAAAGTCATCACTTTATGCGGCAGCACGAGGTTTAAAGATCAATTTCTTGCAGAACAGAAGCGCCTTACTCTGGAAGGCAACATAGTAATCAGTGTAGGTCTTTTCGGGCATTCCGGCGATGATGAAGTTTGGACAGAGGGCACGAAAGAAATGCTCGATGATATGCATAAAAGGAAAATAGATATGGCCGACGAAATTTTCGTCATCAATGTGGGCGGATATATCGGCAGCAGCACCCGTTCTGAAATCGAGTACGCACAAGCTACCGGCAAGGTAGTCAATTATTTGGAGGGCAACTCATGAACGAAGAGAAAAAAGTATGGGGTATCCACACAATGAATGACAATCTTTTCCTGAACAAAGGAGTGATTGCCATTGGCTGGAGCGAAGTCGGTGATCTAAGTAAAATTGAGCCAACTCGTGATGCCTTTAAAGCTAAAATGATTTCTGCTTATCCGAATGCCAAAAAGGGTGCTATTCCAACCAGTTCAGGTATGCTGTTTCGCTTCGTCCACGAAGTTCAATTAGGTGATTATATTGTCTTCCCTTCAAAGGTGGATCGCCAGATCAACCTCGGTGTTGTTGAAGGCGAATATACCTATGAGCCATCCGAAGCGGAATATGTTCAGCAGAGAAAAGTGAAATGGCTGAAGCACCTGCCTCGTACAGCTTTTTCACAGGGAGCATTATACGAAGTC
>JAZUJF010000101.1:0-3938 GCA_045642585.1 Candidatus Limivicinus sp. | reverse complement strand
CGTCCATCAGGGCAGCAAGCTGCCGGATAATGAGCTGAACGACTTTTTCGCATGGCTTCAGGATCTGGAGTATGTGAAAATGGGTCTTCCCAAGCCTGATCTTGTTATATACCTTAACTGTGATGTGGAGACCTCCATGCGCCGCATGAAGCGCCGCCAGCAGAACACAAACACAAAGGCGGATATTCACGAGACGGATACGGAGTATCTGTCCAACTGCCTCAGGACTGCCAACAAGGCGGCCGATTTCTTCGGATGGCATAAGATAGAGCATCTGAAGGACGGTGCGGAGCGTGATATCGATGAGAAAAACCGTGAAATATATGAGGTGATCCGCTCCGCTCTCAAATGAAAACAGGGGACACCTGAGGTGTCCCCATACCTGTGCCCTGTGTCTTAACCGCAGCCGCAGCCGCTGTTGCAGCCGCAGCCGCTATTGTAGCCGCAGCCTCCGTTGCAGCCACAGCCTCCGTTGCAGCCGCCGTAGCCGAACAGGATGATTATGAGAATGATGAGCCAGATGGAGCTGTTGTTATTACAGTTATTGCAGAACATTCCGATAGTCCTTTCTCCGTACCCGATATCAGGTCTCGCCCTCCCGGTACGGCAGGAGGCAAACCTTTTATAATCTGTTATGCGGAGCGCAAATGTGTTCCGCTCGATACATAGTATGCTCTTTCGCCATTTTGTGACACAGTGCATACACCCTAACAGGAGAAGACTATGTCCGACGATATTGAAAAACTGAATGCCATTTTCAGCACTCCCGACGAGCCCGAGCCTCAGAAAGCAAAGCCCGCCCCCAAGAGTGCCCCGGCAAAGAAGCGTATAAAGAAGGTCGATAAGCTGTTTCTGGACACCTCCGGCAAGGAAAAGAGCAATTATACCGGCGACACCGCTTCAGAGCGCGATTATCGCCCTGTGCGCCAGAGCCACGAATACCGTTCCGGCTGTCTCGGCGGCATTATGTATTTTGCCTTCATCCTGTGCATCAGCGTCGTTATTGCAAGTGTCGGATGGATGGCCGCCAGTGATATGCTCGCCCTGAATAAGGACGATTTTACCGCCGTTGTCAAGCTCCCGCCGTCGGCCTTTACCTCCGAGACGGTGGACACTTTTGATAATAAGGGCATTAAGACCGGCACCAAAAAGGTCAACCACGCAGACATCAGCTATGTATCCAACGAACTGAAAAATGCCGGTCTCATCCAGTATAAATGGCTGTTTGAGACCTTCTGCAAAATATCTACCGCAGAGACTAAGCTCTCTCCCGGGGAATACGAACTGAAGAGCACCTATGACTACCGTGCTCTTATATCCCACATGAGAGTGGGTTCGTCTTCCACTGTCACGATCTCTGTCACCATACCGGAGGGCTTCAGGATGCACCAGATATTCCTGCGTCTTGAGGAGAACGGAGTGTGCAGCTATGAGGATCTGATGGAGGCCGCCGCAAATTACAGCTACGATTATGACTTCCTCGATCCCGACTCCGTTGGCGATGCCACAAGGCTTGAGGGCTATCTTTTCCCGGACACCTACGAGTTTTATGTGGGGATGCAGGCGTCCAGCGCCATAAACAAGATGCTGGACAACTTCTCTAAGCGTTGGACAGACGATATGCAGGCGCGGGTAGATGAGCTCGGTATGTCTGTCAATGACATTGTTACCGTTGCCTCCCTCATTGAGAAGGAAGCCGCTAATGATGACGAGCGCAGCAAGATCGCCTCTGTTATCTACAACAGGTTTAACGCCGACATGGTGCTCGGCATTGACGCTTCGGTGCTCTATCCTTATCCCGACCACGAGGGCGCGCCTACAAAAGAGATGCTTGAGACGGACAGCCCGTATAATACGAGGCTTAATTTCGGTTTCCCGCCCACACCTATCGCAAGCCCCGGCATAGCCTCTCTGAACGCCGCGCTTTTCCCGGCCGCGACTGAATACTACTACTATGCCCTTGATACCGAGGCGGGAGTCCATCAGTTCTTTACTAACGAAACGGAGTTCAACAGCTTTGTTGCAACACAGGATTATGGCCAACAATAATTTGGAATTACTCTCCCCGGCCGGGGATATGGAACGGCTTGAAATGGCTCTGCACTACGGGGCCGACGCCGTGTATCTGGCGGGGCAGGAGTTCGGTATGCGCTCCTCCGCCGGAAACTTCTCCCCCGATGAAATGCGCAGAGCCGTTTGTCTCGCCCATGACAGAAACGCAAAGGTGTATGTCACCTGCAACACACTTCCGAGAGAGGATGAGCTCCTCCGCCTGCCCGCATATCTGGAGCAGCTTGACGATACCGGCGTTGATGCTCTTATCATCGCAGATATGGGCGTGCTCGCCATGGCGAAGAAGTATGCCCCCCATTGCAGTCTGCACGTGAGCACTCAGTTCGGCGTCATCAACAGCGCCGCCGCCAGCGCGCTTTTCGATCTTGGCGCGGATACGGTGGTTCTGGCAAGAGAGACCCCCATGGAGGATATAAGGAAAATACGGGCCAATACGCCGAAGGAGCTTCGCCTCGAGGCCTTTGTTCACGGCGCAATGTGTGTCTCTTTCTCCGGTCGATGTCTGCTCTCAAACTACCTGACAGGCAGAGACGCCAACAGGGGAGAGTGTGCTCAGCCCTGCCGCTGGAAATACCATCTGGTGGAAGAAAAGCGCCCCGGTGAGTATTTCGAGATCAGTGAGGACAACGGCACATATATAATGAACTCCCGGGATATGCGTATGATCGACCATCTTGAGGAGCTTATAGATGCCGGCGTCACCAGCTTCAAGATCGAGGGGCGCATGAAGTCCTCCTATTATGCCGCTGTGACCACAAACGCCTACCGCCACGCCATCGACGATATTCTCTCCTGCAGACCTGTCTCTCCTGTCTGGATCGCCGAAACCGAAAAGGTCAGCCACAGACCGTATTGCACCGGGTTTTATTACGGCTATCCCGGCCAGCACTATGCCGAGGCAAGCTATACCACCGATGCCGATGTGGCCGCAATAGTTGAGAGCTGTGATGATAAAGGCAACGCCGTTCTTATTCAGCGCAATAAGTTCAGTCTGGGTGACAGGCTTGAGCTTCTGACAAATAACGGTGAACCTGTGGGATTTACAGCCGAAGAAATGACCGATGGGGACGGAAATCATATACAGGACACGCGCCACGCCATGATGGAGATACATATGAAGCTGCCAAGGCCTGCGGAAAGACTTTCAATCGTCAGGAAGAGCCGCTGAAAAGTATATTATTCTTGACAATACATGGTTTTGTGATAATATTCTAAGGGAACTGCTGAATAATTCGCTTTCGGTATCTGCCGGAAAAGTTTCGCTCCCCTCTGTGTAAGTTCGCGTAAGCCAAATCAAAGATTTGGACGCTCACTTATGACTTAGTCACTTTTTCCTGCAATACACATAGTATTTCCGCAAAAAAGTGCCGTCGTCGGAACGCAAATTTTCCCGACATCTGCTCTCACCGAATTAATCAGCGTTTCCCTAAGCACTGTAAATATCAATATGACTGTGACGAAAAGAGTCGGAAACAGCTATTTTCAGAGAGAGGCCGGGCGGTGCGAGACCTCATAGCTTTCCTGACGGCCACTTCCGAGTCTACCGGGAAACCGGGTCGTATGCCTGCGTTAAAGGCGGCTTGAGATGCAGCGTTTTTGCTGTAATCAGGGTGGTACCGCGAATTATTTCGCCCCTGAGCGGTCTTCTGAAATAAGGGAAGGAGCATTCTTTCTTTTATTTCAGCAGACCCCGGGGGCGTTTTTATTTTTTGGAGGAAACACAATGGAAAAATTTGGCGTAAATCAACTCAGAGAAATGTTTCTCAGCTTCTTCGAGTCCAAGGGACATCTCCGTCTGCCCAGCTTCTCACTTATCCCGCAGAACGATGCCAGTCTGCTCCTCATAAACTCAGGCATGGCGCCTA
>JAZUJF010000100.1:0-7231 GCA_045642585.1 Candidatus Limivicinus sp. | reverse complement strand
TGTCACATAAAATGGCTCGCTGCGAAATGGTGAATTCTGCAGCGGGCCATTTGATATTTATGGCAACACCGCATAATGCGTCAAGAGCAGATACCGAGAGAAAATGGGTTCTGATGACGGCACTTTTTCGCAGGAATACTTTGTGTATTGCAAGAAAAAGTGACTAAATAAGGGCACATTTTATTCGGTAGATGCCGCAGGCGTATTATGCGGTGTTGCCCATATAATCGATATATAATCCGCCTCTTGAATAGCGGGAGGAAATGGGATATAATAACCGACATATACGATATAAGGAGATCTAATATGGATATATACAACGAGATCGATCTTCAGGACTGCCCTTACTGCGGCGGCGCCGGACTTCTGGAGGAAGAGGACGGCTGGTGCTGGTCAGTGACCTGCATGGACTGCGGCTCACATACCGCCGCTTTTGAGTTCAAGTCCTCTGCGGAGAGCGCGGATGCCGCGAAGAAGGCGGCCGCTGTCTGGAACATGGGCAAGGTCGTGCGCGGCGATATCGGCGAGTGATGTTTCCATGTTCATAGGTATTTATTTATGAATTTCAGAGATTCTTTCCGGGACATTCGCCTGAAGAACTTCATTTTTCTCACCCTTGCTGGTATTATCAATGCCTTCGGCGTCGTCATGTTCCTCTCCCCCGTTAAGCTCTATGACAGCGGTATATCCGGCACATCCATGCTGATCTCTCAGATCGGGCCGGAATGGTGTACACTGTCTTTCTGCCTTGTGGCGCTTAATATCCCTGTTTTTCTCTTCGGTCTGAAGCTTCAGGGCGCGTCATTTACGGTATATTCGATTTATGCCGTTGCCGTGTACTCCCTCTGCGCATGGATCATCACCGATGTTCTCCCCGTGGATGTGAGCTTTGTCTCCCCGCTGGCAGGGCGTGATCTTTTCCTGTGCGCCATATTCGGCGGCATTATCTCCGGCCTGGGCAGCGGTATCGCCATACGCTTCGGCGGGGCGATGGACGGCATAGATATTATGGCCGTGATATTCGCCAAAAGGCTTGGCATCAGTATCGGCACCTTTGTGATGATCTTCAACATCATCCTCTACTCCGTCTGCGGCATCATCCTCAACAGCTGGATACTGCCTCTATACTCGATCGTCACATATTTTGCGGCGTTGAAGACCGTGGACTTCTGTGTTGACGGTTTTGACCGCTCAAAGGCCGCCTTTATCGTCACCACCATGCCGGAGCAGGTCTGCGCCGCGCTCTCCGACGCCTTCGATAACGGTATAACCATGATCGAATCCCGGGGCTATTACTCCCGCTCAAAAAAGACTACCCTGTTTTATGTTCTCAATCATTTTCAGATCTCACGCATGAGGGATATCGTCCACCGTGTGGACCCCAAGGCATACATATCCCTGTGCGAGGTCAGCGATCTTTTCCCGGCAAATAAGGATGAATGATAAATTTTTGTATTTTTTACGAAAGAGGTACACAAACAATGCTAATTACGATCAAAAACCCGGCTCTTGAGGTGGTTGTTGACACTCTCGGCGCCCAGCTGATGGAGCTCAACCATGAGGGCACACCCTATCTCTGGAACGGCAACGAGAAATACTGGAAGAACAGAGCTCCCGTTCTGTTCCCCACCGTCGGCAGACTGCAGGACGGCTGCCATCTCTGCAAGGGTCAGAAGCTTCCTATGGAGCTGCACGGTTTTTCCCGCTTCAAGGAGTTCACCGTCGTTTCTCAGACCGAGTCCTCCGTCTCCCTCTGCCTCAGCGACAGTGAAGAGATCCGGGCCGAGTACCCGTTTGCCTTCGATTTCATCGTCTCCTACACTCTCCGCCACAGCACCGTAGACATCGGCTATGAAGTCCGCAACAAAGGCGATGAGACCATGTATTTCGGCCTCGGCGCTCATCCCGGCTTCAATGTTCCCTTTGTCCCGGGCACAGAGTTTGAGGACTACTATCTCCGCTTTTCCCGCCCCTGTCATCCCGAGAAGGTGCTCTTCTCCCCTTCTCTCCTGTACAACAGAGCTATTGAGCCCTATGAGCTTGAGGACGGTCAGAATATCCGCCTGACACATGACCTGTTCGACGGGGATGCTCTGGTGCTGCGTGATATGGCCCGCGAGGTCAGCATCTGCTGCGACAAGTCGCCGGTGAAGGTGACCGTCAGCTATCCCGATCTGCCCTACATCGGTTTCTGGCATATGCCCCATACCGATGCTCCCTATGTGTGCATTGAGCCCTGGGGCTGTCTGCCCGGTCGTGACGGCGTCATTGAAGACTTCGCCTGCCGCAGCGACTATGTGCATCTCGGAGCCCATGAGTGCTACCGCAATATCTATTCCGTGACGATCAGTAAGTAATATCCGCACGCCATGAGCCGGGAAGGAAACATTTTCCTCCCCGGCTCGTCTTAAATTGACAAATCAGGTAAATAGATGTATTGTACTAATCGCGTAATACAGACAAGCTTTTGTGTAAAGCTATTGCATAGAGGCATAAGTAGTATTATAATGAATTGATTATGTGTTTTCCTGGATAGGACGGTTTATGAAAAAGAAAGAACATATCAGCCATCCGAGAGAAGACGCGGGAGATTTCCTCAGAAGTCTCTGCTTTCTCTCACCCAGCCTGATAGGTGTAGGAGTGTTTTTCATCCTGCCGTTCGGAGTTGTGGTATATTATTCCCTTATCGACGGCGTCAGCTCCAGAAACTTTGTCGGGTTAGAAAATTTCATAAAGCTGTTTCAGAACTCCGCGTTCATTATCGCGGCCAAAAACACTCTGAGCTTTTCGCTTATCGCGGTACCGCTGGCGGTGGTGCTGGCCATGGTACTGGCGCTGATGCTGGAGTGCCGTATTCCGTGGAAAAGCCAGTTCCGCACCTTCTTCCTCAGTCCCATGATGGTACCGGTGGCATCGGTAGTGCTTATCTGGCAGGTGCTTTTCAACTACAACGGCACGGTCAACGAGTTTCTTATGCTCTTCGGAGCGGATAAGATCGACTGGCTCATGTCAGACCACGCCCAGATAGTTGTAGTCATCCTGTTTCTGTGGAAAAATCTGGGCTATAACATGATACTGTTCATGGCCGGGCTCTCCAATATCCCCAGGGAGCTGCTTGAAGTGGCCGATGTGGAGGGCGCGTCGGAGTCTTATAAGTTTTTCAACATCAAGCTGCGCTATCTCTCCCCCACGGTGCTTTTTGTCACTATCCTTTCCCTCATAAATTCCTTTAAGGTTTTCCGTGAGGTTTACCTTCTGACCGGCGACTACCCCTATGAGACGCTGTATATGCTTCAGCATTTCATGAATAATACCTTCCGCTCCCTGGACTATCAGAAGCTGTCCTCTGCCGCTGTGGTGATGGCTATTGTAATGGTGGCTCTCATCGCCCTGCTCTTTGCCGTTGAGGACTGGTTCGGAAAGGATGTGGAGGGATGAAAAAGAGGCATATGTTCGGCCGGGGCGCAATGTTTGTCCTGTGTCTTGTGTTCGCGGTGATGTTCCTGCTGCCCACGGTACTGACCATCACGAACTCCTTTATGTCCGAGTCTGAGATCGTCTCAAACTACGGCATGATCTTTTCAACCACCACTGGAGGCTATGTCTCCAAGACCGTCAATCTTAAATTCATTCCCGACAAGGTGACCTTCAGCCAGTACATCACCGGCCTGATAAAGACCCCGGATTATCTGCTGAAGCTGTGGAACAGCATTTTCCTTGTGATCCCTATCGTCATCTTTCAGGTGGCCATCGCCGCCGTCGCGGCATACTCCTTCACCCGCTGGAGGGGCAGGATCAGAAGCGGCATTTTCTTCTTCTATGTCATTCTGATGCTGATGCCCTATCAGGTGACTCTGGTGCCGAACTATCTGGTCAGCAAATGGCTGGGCATACTCAATACCTCCTGGGCTATCATTCTTCCGGGTATGTTCGCCCCCTTCTCTGTCTTTCTGCTGACTAAGTTCATGCGCCGCATCCCCTATTCTCTTATCGAGGCCGCCAAGGTCGACGGCGCCGGAGAGTGGGATATCTTCACCAAGATCTGTCTGCCTCAGTGCCGCTCGGCACTGTACAGCATTGCTATCCTCGTCTTCATCGACTACTGGAACATGGTCGAGCAGCCCCTCATTCTCCTTGAAAACGCGGATGCCCAGCCTCTGAGCGTGTTTCTGTCGTCCATTAACACAGGTGAGATCGGTCTTGCCTTTGCTATGGCCACCGTGTATATGATCCCCTCTCTGCTGCTGTTCCTCCACGGTGAGGAATATCTGGTGGAGGGCATTGCCAACTCCGGCAGCGTCAAGGGGTAAAGTCCTTTATTATCGCTTACCTTAACCGAAATATAGAAATCTGAGGTGCAAGATGGAATTTAAGCCGAAAAACCGAGAGTGGGTCAAGAGCGCGGCCATAGTTTTCTTAGCCGTGCTGCTGGTGCTTACCTTCTTTTCCAAGACTATAAGCAATCGCCTCCTCACAGAGGTCGCCACCGCGTCTGTCCAGAGCGGGGCTATCACCGCCAAGGTCAGAGGCTCCGGCACCGTCAGTGCCAACGGCAGCCATGAGGTAAAGGCCACTCAGACCCGTGAGGTGGGCTCTGTGCTCATTAAGGTGGGTCAGGAGGTCAATACGGGCGATATGCTCTTCACTCTTGGCTCCGGTGACAGCGAGGAGCTTGAAGCCGCCTACGAGGTCCTGCGTGAGCTTCAGCAGAGCTACCGCAGCTCCGCCTCCAATATGCCGCAGTTTAACTATGAGCGGGAGCAGTACAGCTATGCAAAGGCCGAGGAGGCATATGATACCGCATCCGACGAGCTGAGAGCCGCCCAGAACGATTACGACAACGCCGTACATTCTGCCGAGGCGAAGGCCGCTATGGCCCGCATAGAGGCCTCTGAGGGAAAGGTGGCAGAGGAGACCGAGATCCTCAATTCCATCGTTGTTTATCTGGCATCTCAGCAGGACCTTGAGGATATTAACGATCAGCTTTCTCAGCACGGTCTTGACCCCGAGGCAAAGGCCTATCTTGAGGCCAGAAAGCAGGAGACCGAGAGCATCCTTCTTGAGGAAAAGACCTTCCTGGCCGGAAAAGGCATTATCGATCCAATGAGCGCCAAGAGCGATGTTGAGTCTGCCCTTGAGAGGGAGCAGAACAATCTGGAGATATACCGGCAGGAGTATTACAGACTGCTCGGTCAGTATGAAGATGCTCTCGCCATCGCCAGGCAGGGTTTTGACGACGCGGAAAACAAATTCAACACCGCAAATTATGAGCTGGAATCCTCCATCTCTGCCGGTCAGCAGCAGATAAACTCTGTCTCTGTCCAGCTTCAGGGCATCTCGGATCAGATCGCCGCCCAGCAGGAGAAGATAAAGAAGCTCACCGGCGAGGACGGTGACGGTATAGTTTCAAATGTCAGCGGCATAGTGCAGTCCATCTCTGTCACATCCGGCGACAAGGTGATGAGGGGCGATGTGATGTGCGTCATTGAGGTCCCCGATATGGGTCACACCGTGTCCTTCTCCGTCACAAACGAGCAGGCAAAGCGTCTGAGGATCGGCGACAGCGCCAAGGTCTCCAACTTCTACTGGGGCAATGAGATCATCGCTACCCTGACCACTATGGTAAACGACCCGAAAAGCCCCCAGACAAACAAGCTCCTCACCTTTGAGCTGGAGGGCGATGTGACCTCCGGTGAGCAGATAACCGTGTCCGTAGGCTCAAAGAGTGCGGGCTATGACACCGTTATACCCAATTCCGCCATCCGCACCGACACAAACGGCAGCTTCGTTCTGGCTATCGAGGCCAAGAACTCCCCTATCGGCAACCGTTATATCGCAAAGCGTGTCAATGTGGAGGTAGTTGCCTCCGACGATGAGAACTCAGCCGTTACCGGCGCGCTGTCTAACGGCGACTTTGTTATCACCACCACCTCCGCGCCTGTAAAAAGCGGTGATCAGGTGAGACTGGCTGACTCTAACGAATGAGAAAAGGTAATAAAAAAAGCATATGGCTGCCCATAGCCGCGGCCATACTGCTGATAATAAGTGCCCTGTTCTTTCTGCGGGCGAGGGCTCTGGCCGGCATACTGCCCAGTCAGAACGCCGCCGAGCGGTGGCAGGGCGGGAGCGAGACGGAATTTTGCCAGCTGAGCGTATTCCTGCCCGAAAACGAGAAAAAGAGCGTTGAAGACATATACTCTTTCCGCTCCAAGCTGATCGAGACGCTCGATGACTCTTTATTGGACAATGCGGAGGAAAACGAACCCTGCGTGGACGCATGGTGTGCCTTCGGGCAGGTGACCGCGCTGAGTCAAAAGGCAAAGGGTGAATTTTCCGTCACTGCCGTCGGCGGGAGCTTCTTCGGTTTTCATCCTCTCCGGCTCCTCAGCGGAAGCTATTTCACCGACTCCGACCTGATGAACGACAGGATCATCCTTGACGAGGAGAGCGCGTGGATGCTTTTCGGAGGAACGGAGCTTACCGGCATGAGCGTGAACATCTATGGCCGTGACTTCGTCGTTGCCGGCGTCGTTGAGAGGGAGGATGACAAATTCTCCAAATCAGCCTATGACAGCGGCATGGGAATATATATGAGCTATGATGCCTATGTGGAGCTGGGAGGAGAGGATATACGGAAGGCTCAGGAGATAAGCTGCTATGAGATCGTCATGCCCCAGCCGGTGAAGAATTTCGCCTTCGGGGTAATGAGCGACAAGTTTCCCACCGAAAACGGCGAGATCGTCAGCAATACCTCCCGTTTCACATTCGACGCTTCCGTACTGCGTCTGAGAAATATCGCTCAGCGCTCCATGCAAAAATCGGCGATCGCCTATCCCTATTGGGAGAATGCCGCCAGAGCCGTCGAGGACAGATGTACAATGATGTACACACTGTTCCTCTGCTTTGCCCTCATCCCCCTGCTGCTTGTTCTGTACCTGACAGTATGGGGCGCAAAGCTGTTCGGTCGAAAGCTCTCTGAGGATGTGGCCCCCGCGGCGGCGGAAAAGCTCGGTGAGGCGATCCGTGTGCGGCAGCGCAGACGCTGGGAGCGCAGGCAGGACAGAAAGAACAGAAACAGATAATATTGAGCATTTAAAAATGCACCGTTTTCTGACAAAACGGTGCATTTGCATTTTTTGTAAATCTCACATCAATATTTTTCCGGCTGAGAGATGAGCTGTAATATTAACCCCACAGTGCCGTCAGCATGGGGATGATCTGCTTTTTGCGG
>JAZUJF010000099.1:0-5485 GCA_045642585.1 Candidatus Limivicinus sp. | reverse complement strand
CCAACTCCTTGGCTCACAGAACGACATGGCTACGATCCGACTTAGCGCAAGAACATTGAAAAGGGCCAGGTTCATATCAGCTCTTCCTTCAACAACACCATGGTAACCATCACCGACACGCAGGGCAACGCACTGTCCTGGGCATCCGCCGGTGGTCTGGGCTTCCGTGGAAGCAAGAAGTCTACTCCCTTCGCCGCACAGTCCGCTGCTGAGACCGCTGCAAACGCAGCAAAGGAGCACGGCCTGAAGACCGTCGAAGTGTTTGTCAAGGGACCCGGTTCCGGCCGTGAGGCTGCTATCCGCGCTCTGCAGACCGCAGGTCTTGAAGTTACGATGATCAAGGACTGCACTCCCATTGCTCACAATGGCTGCCGTCCTCCCAAGCGTCGTCGTGTATAATTGAAGGAGGTAAACTGATATGGCAAGATATACTGAAGCAGTCTGCCGCCAGTGCCGCAGAGAGGGCCAGAAGCTGTTCCTCAAGGGCGACCGCTGCTATACCGACAAGTGCGCAATGAACAACCGTGCTTTCGCTCCCGGCCAGCATGGCCAGGGCCGCACCAAGGCCTCCGAGTACGGAAGCCAGCTGCGTGAGAAGCAGAAGGCAAAGAAGTTCTACGGCGTTCTGGAGAGCCAGTTCCGCGGATACTTCGAGATGGCCGAGCGCCGTTCCGGACAGACCGGTGAGAACCTGCTTTCTATCCTTGAGTGCCGCCTGGACAATGTTGTTTACCGTCTGGGCTTCGCCATGAGCCGTGCCGAGGCACGCCAGATGGTTTCCCACGGTCACATCACCGTCAACGGCCGCAAGGTCAATATCCCCAGCTACCAGGTCAAGCCCGGCATGGTAGTTACTCTCAAAGAGAGCAGCCGCAGCATTGAAAAGATCAAGGCTAATATTGAGGCAAACGCATTCCGTGCAGCTCCCAAGTGGATTGAGTACGACGCAAACAACATGATCGGTAAGATCGTGGCAATGCCCCAGAGAGACGATATAGATCTGCCCATCGAAGAGCGCCTCATCGTCGAGTTGTACTCCAAGTAATAAAGACACCCTCAAATTGGTAAGCTGGATCACCGCAAGCGCTCTTATGAGCGTATCAACAAAAAGGAGGGTTTTATAACAACATGATCGAAATTAAGAAGCCGCGCATCGAGTGCATCGAAACACCCACAGACAGCTCTTATGGCAAGTACATCATTGAGCCGCTGGAGCGTGGCTACGGCACAACACTTGGTAACTCTCTCCGCAGGGTACTCCTCTCGTCCCTCCCCGGCACAGCATGCACCAGCATCAAGATCGCCGGCGTACAGCATGAGTTTTCCACCATCCCCGGTGTTAAGGAAGATGTCACTGAGATCGTTCTCAATGTCAAGAGCATTATTGCCCGTCTTCACTGCCAGGGCGCAAAGACTGTCTACATCGAGGCCGCAGGCGAGGGCGTTGTCACCGCAGGCGACATCAAGGCAGACGCAGAGGTGGAGATCCTCAATCCCGAGCAGCCTATCGCAACTCTCGGCCCCGATGGCGCCCTGAGCATGGAGCTGGTTCTCAATCACGGCCGCGGCTATGTCTGCGCCGACAAGAACAAGAACCCCCAGATGCCTCTCGGCACTATCCCCGTGGACTCTATATTCACTCCTGTCCTGAAGGTCAATTATTCCGTGGAAAATACCCGCGTGGGTAATCAGACCGACTTCGACAAGCTGACTATTGAGGTCTGGACGGACAAGACCATGACCGCACGCGATGCTGTCTCCCTGGGCGCAAAGATACTCTGCGACCACTTCACTCTGTTTACAGATCTGTCCGACACCATCTCCGCCAACTCCACTGTCGTGGAAAAGGTCGAGAAGGAGCCCGACACCATGCTCAAGATGACCATCGAGGAGCTGGATCTGTCTGTCAGAAGCTTTAACTGCCTCAAACGCGCTAATATCAATACTGTTGAAGACCTGGTAAGCAAGACTCAGGAAGAGATGATCAAGGTCCGCAACCTTGGCCGCAAGTCTCTGGAAGAGGTCGAGCATAAGCTCACCATGATGGGTCTGTCCCTTGCCAGCGACGACAACCAGTAAAAGCCCCCAGCATCTTTTCAGCCCCATCAATTAAATATTTTTCAAGGCGTGGGGTTTTACGCATCCGTTCCCATCGCCCCGAAGGGGGCAGGAGCGGGCGATGATTAAAATAATACTGTTGAAACAGGTATTCAACAGTTGTACTGCTCTCAAGAAGGAGGAAATGCAATATGCCCGGAACAAGAAAACTCGGCAAGGCAACTGATGCCCGTATGGCTATGCTCCGCCAGCAGGTCACTGACTTCCTGGATAAGGGTCGCATGGAGACTACTGTCACCCGCGCCAAGGAGATCGCCCCCCTGGCCGAGAAGATGATAACCCTCGGTAAAGAAAAGGGACTGCCCGCATACCGTCAGGCTCTGGCTTTCATTACCCGTGAAGACGTGGCAAAGAAGGTTTTCGATGAGCTGGCACCCAAGTATGCAGAGCGCAACGGCGGCTACACCCGCATCACCCGCGTCGGTGTTCGCCGCGGCGACGCAGCCGAGACCGCTGTGATCGAGCTGGTCTGATCCGTACCGTAAAACAAACATCCCCCGGACGAAAATCCGGGGGATGTTTTTATTCAATCAGGAGATGAGATTACCCTTCACGCAGACATGCCTTCCCCTTCCGCAGAAGGGGAAGGGCAGCGAAGCGGCCGAGCGGTAGTGAATGGACTGCCGGGGGCAGTCCAGAGCCGCGAGGTGACCGAGCCGCAGCGAGACCCGCTTGCGGTGGTTTAGGTTTCCTCTCCGATTTGCCTTCCCCTTCCGCAGAAGGGGAAGGGGGACCGCTTGCGGTGGATGAGGTTATCCCCTGAAAAAACATCGGACATTGTACAAAGTTTAACATTCGCCCGCAGGCGCATTAAGATTTCCCGTAGAATGAGGTTTGTCCGGTGTATAATCGACCAGGTTAATTATACTGAGGATCAAAGGTATTTATCAGAGAATAGTATTAATCAGAGTATGGTATGTGCGCGAACGCTGACTTCGCCGGAAAACAGCAGCTCATCAATGCCGTCATCCCGCCGCACCGCAAGGGCGAAAGAGGGAGTAATTCCCATGGCTCGGGCGGGATAGGGGTCATGACCGGGACGAAACACATTCACATACTCCCCCAAAATCAGAGAGCGAGTACAATACTTCTCATAATGGGGCGCGGATCGTATGATCGGATATGTCCCCATAAAGCGCTTATAAATCCCGGCGCAAAGAGTCTCACGGATATGGGGATCGGGCGTCCCGCGCGTCAGAGCTCCGGCAATTGAGGCGATCTCATCGGGAAAACCGGGAGCAGGTACGGAGATATTGACTCCTATGCCGAGGATAACACAGTCAAGAGCGCCGGATGGACGGAAAACGCCCTCGGCGAGAATACCGCAGACCTTTTTTCCGTCAACAATAATGTCATTGACCCACTTGATCTTCGCTTCTGCCGGAAAGAGCGTTTCAATGCTCTCGCACACGCTGACCGCGGCGAGGGTGGTGCAGAAAAGCACCTTGTCCGGCGGCAGCTGGGGGCGAAGGATAATACTCATGTAAAGCCCCGTGCCTTCCGGAGAATAGAAGCGGCGGGCGAGTCTTCCCCGGCCCTGAGTCTGGGATGAGGCGACAACAAGACTGCCCTCGGGAGCGCCGGCGGAGGCGAGACGCTTTGCCTCGGAATTGGTGGAGTCTGTCACATCCATGCAGTGTATGAAGGACGGGTCAATATTCAGTTCGGATGAAAGAATAGAGGAATCAACAGGCTCCATCATTTTACTCCTGAACTATAAAACCGCCGCCGAGAAGGCGGTCTCCCTGATACAGTACGGCAGACTGTCCGGCGGCGGGGGCACGGACGGGATCGGCACAGACAATGCGGACAAGGGAGCCGTCAATACAGGCGATACAATCCGGGTTTTCCCACTTCGTATGGCGGACACGCACAGAGGCCTCAATGGGGCGATCGGGCGCGTCAATGAGCCAGTTGAAGTCCCGGGCGGCCACACGGGTCTTGAACAGCTCCTCCCACAGCGCAAGCTCGACCACATTGTTCTTCGGGTCAATGCGGGAGATGTAAAGCTTGCGTCCGTCGAAAAGACCGGGGCGGCGCTGACCCACGGTATAATGCTGAATACCTCTGTGCCGTCCGAGAGCTTCACCGTGGAACATAAAGTCCCCCTCCGGGGGCTCTATGCCCCGGCGGGCGAGCCAGCCCACATAGTCCTTATCGGGAATGAAGCAGATCTCCATGCTGTCGGGCTTATTTGCGGACGGAAGCTCAAGCTCTGACGCAAGCTCGCGGATCTGAGCCTTTTCATAAGCGCCAAGGGGCAGAATGAGCCGGGCGGCCTGTTCCCTCGTAAGCCGGCAGAGCATATAGCTCTGGTCGTTTGAGGGCATACCCTTATATATTGCGCCGCCCTCGGCCCGGGCATAGTGACCGGTGGAAATGAGCTCCGCGCCAAGCCTGTCAGCCGCGCAAAGAAGATTGCGGAATTTCAGAGCGGGGTTGCAGAGAATACAGGGATTCGGTGTCTCGCCGTTGAGATAGCATCGGGCAAAAGGAGAGCAGACCTTCCGCTCAAGCTCGGCCTTTACATCTATAACAGACAGCTCAATGCCCATATGCTCGGCAGAGACCCGGGCGTAATCAAGGGCGGCGGAATCGGTGTTGTCAAGATATACCCCGTGGACCTCAAAGCCCATCCTGCGCAGCAGTACGGCGGACACGGCGGAATCCACCCCGCCGGAAAAACCAAGAACGACCTTGCTCATCTCTTTGACTCCAGATAGATCATAAGTACGGAAATATCGGCCGGAGAGACTCCGGAGATGCGGCTTGCCTGACCGAAGGACACAGGCCGGATCCTCTCAAGCTTTTCTCTGGCCTCGATGCGAAGTCCGACGATGGCCGAGTAGTCGATATCCTCGGGCAGAAGCCTGTTCTCCATGCGGGTGAACTCCTCCACCTGCTTCAGCTGACGCTTGATGTAACCGTCATATTTGAGACGGATCTCCACCTCGGAGGTGACAGCGTGGGGCAGAGCCGGGCGGGAAATATCGAAGGGGGCAATATCCTCATAGCTTATCTGAGGGCGGGACACCAGCTCCGCAAGGGAGAAGCCGCTGCTGATAGCCGCGGTGCCCCGGGATTCAAGCATATCGTTCAGCGCCCGGGTGGGCCCCAGATGAGTGGAGCTGAGGCGGGACAGCTCCTGTTCCACCTGCTCATATTTGTGCTTTACGGCAAGAAGCCTGTCCGGAGCCACAAGACCGATCCGGACGCCCTTTTCACAGAGGCGCAGGTCGGCATTGTCCTGCCGGTGGAGCAGTCTGTACTCGCTGCGGGAAGTCATCATGCGATAGGGCTCGTTTGTGCCCTTGGTAACAAGATCGTCGATAAGCGTGCCGATGTAACCGTCAGAGCGGCGAAGAAT
>JAZUJF010000098.1:0-5203 GCA_045642585.1 Candidatus Limivicinus sp. | reverse complement strand
AATCCCGGAAGCTCCCCTCAAAGGCGCCGAAGTTGAAACCGAGGGTGAAGCTGGTCACATCCGAGCCGAAGGAGATCAGCAGCGCCAGAGCGTCCACCGCGAACACCGCGATGGACCACACGACGGAGACAAGCAGCTTCGACCAGAGCAGCCCGTGAACGCTCACCGGGAGGGTAAACATGAGGTAGCCCTCGTCGGTCATCAGGTTTTTCTGGAAGCGGCTCGCCATCAGCACGACCGAGGCGATCACGGCGGCAAACAGGCCGAATACAAACAGGGTCGAGAGCAGCCGCTGAACCATATAGAGATTATGATTCGTTGTCACCGAGTCGGCGATCCGCGAAAAAACGGAGAGTGCCAGCACCGCTGCCAGCAGCGGCACCATCAGTCGGGCGGTTGCCCGAAATTCATGCTTCATCAGTTTTCCCAGCATTTGAATACCTCCCGGAAAATCCCGTCGATGGACTTGCCGTGCGCCTGCCGCAGCTCGTCGCAGCTTCCGGCCAGCACGATCTGTCCCTTGTTCAGAAATACCGCGTCGTCCAGCACCTGCTCCACGTCGGAAATGAGGTGGGTGCTGATGAGGATGCAGGCGTCGGGGCGATAGCCGGAGAGAATGGTGTGCAGGATGTAGTCCCGCGTGGCAGGATCGACGCCTGCCATCGGCTCGTCCAGCAGATAGAGCTTCGCCTGCCGTGCCATGGTCAGAATGAGCTGCAATTTCTCCCGCATACCCTTGGACATCTGCCGGACGGTCATTTTTTCGTCCAGATCGAGCTGCTGCGCCATGCGCTGCGCGGCCTCCCGGTCAAAATCGGCGTAGAAATCCTGATAGAAATCCATCTGCTGCCTGACGTTCATCCACAGGCTCAGCGCCATGCGCTCGGGCAGGTAGCTGACAATGGCAGCGCTTTTGGGACCGGGTTTCTGGCCGTCGATCAATATTTCACCGACGGTGGGCTGCAAAAGTCCGGTGGCAAGTTTGATGAGTGTGGTCTTGCCGCTGCCGTTGGGCCCCAGAAGTCCAACAACACGGCCCGAGTTGATGGTAAGGTCTATTCCGTCAAGAGCGTTCACCCTGCCGAAGCTTTTACTCAGCCCTTTACATTCCAATACTGTCATCAGTTTTCCTCCTTCTGCTCTGCCCTGAGCAAATCAATTATCTCCCGGTCTGTGTACCCCAGCTTATTCATGCTGCTGCGGAATGAGCGGATGTACTCTCCGGCCATTTCATTCTTTGCCATGTCGATGACCTGTGCGTCCTCTGTGACAAATCTCCCGCTTGTGCGGTTTGTGTACACAAGCCCCTTCCTCTCAAGCTCCGACAGCGCCCGCTGCATTGTGTTGGGGTTGACCCCGGCCTCCTGAGCCATATCGCGCACAGTGGCCATATGTCCGCCGGGTAAAAGCTGTCCCGAGGCAATGGCCAGCTTGATATGGTCCATGATCTGGGTGTATATGGGCATATCGTTGTTGAAATTCCATTCCATTGCGTGTCTCCTGTATGTCTGTATTAAGTGATTAAGACAATAACACTGTTTTGAGTATTTGTCAACAGGAAATTTCACCGACTCATAAAATAACAGCAAAACGCCCTGCGGCTTTTGAAGCGCAGGGCGTTGAGAGCTTTTTATCCGGCAGATGCCGAAAGCGAATTATGCGGTGGTGCCTTAAATATTACAGTGCCTCGATGGCGGCTCTCAGCTTCTCGTTAAGCTCAGCGGGGGTGAGACCCTCCGGGGAGATGGGCTTACCGAAGTATATTCTGGTCTTGGCGCCGACCTTTGGCAGGAAAGCGGTATCGTCGGCATTGGTATAGACGATCCCCTTGATATGGATGGGTACTATCGGCTTGCCGGTAGCGATGGACAGCCGGGCGGGGCCGTTTTTAAAGGGCATCAGCTCCCGGGCGTTTTCGTTGTTCGTGCCCTCGGGGAAGATGAGGATATTCCTGCCCTCTTCCAGAAGCTCACGGCAGCGGTCAAGAGTGGCCATAGTGTTGCCGGTGCGGTCAACGGGGATGATATTCTGGCTGCGGACAATGTTTTTAAGAGCTTTGTCAAATACAAGCTCGCTCTTGCCGACTATGCAGGTGTTGCGCTGCTGCTTCGCGGTAAGGCAGGAGCATATCCATCCCGGGTCGAGAACGGTCACATGGTTGGAGCACAGCATGAAATTCGTGTCGGTGGGGATATTCTCCATACCGTAGCCCTTTACTCTGTACACTGTCTTTGCCAGACCCTGAAGCACCGCGTTCCCCGCTCTCTCAAGATTGGTGGCGGGCATCGGGTACTGGCTCAGGTCAAGCTCCGGCTTGTCGTTCTTATCAGCGGTGTCATAGTTCTCCACCGCATCCAGCAGCTCGCCGAAGGTCTCCGGAAGCTTGGTAAGGCGGAACATATCGGTGCCGAAATTTTCCTGAACAGCCACGAACAGATCCATTGTCTGCAGGGAGTCCAGATTCAGCAGCATACCCTCGGTCAGCTTTACGGTCTTCCACTGGGGGCCGCCGACTCTCACAAGGAGCTTGCGCAGCTCCGCGGAAGTATTGTCCTCGTCTATCTGTCTCATGCAGGCCTCGGATACCGGAGCCGTAAGCCCCTCCTGAGCCATCTCGGTAAGACGGAATCGCTGTACCTTATGGGAGGAGGACAGGGGCAGCTCATGGAGCACATATATTTCCTTGGGCTGATAGCAGGGCTCAAGCTTTGAAGCTCTGTCCACCACATGAAGCCTTATGACCTCGTCGGGATGGCCCTTGTTCGCCTTGGTGACTGCGATAGAGAAGGCATCGCATCCGCCCTCGTCGGGCACACGGAATACGGCGACATCGGCCACATCCAGCATATTCTCATAGAAGGCCTCTATCTCCTCGGGCAGCAGCTTCTCGCCGTTTCGGAGCACGATCGACTCCTTGGCGCGGCCGCAGATGACAAGACAGTTCTCCTTATTGAAGTAGCCCAGGTCGCCGGACTTGAAGTATCCGTCCTCGGTGAAGCATCCCTCGTTGTCCTCTTCGTTCATATAGCTTATCATACGGTAGGGTGAGAGGATCTCGATCTCTCCCCTTCCCTTTTCATCGGGCCGGACAACGCGGATATCCATCTTGTCGGTGTGGCGGATCACTCTGCCGGTGGTGCCGGGATAGTAGCCCCGCCCGGTAACAGCCAGGGGTGCGCCCAGCTCTGTCAGACCGTAGGCCAGAGACACATCTATTCCCATGTTCAGGAAGAAGCGCATGGTGTCACTGTCGCACGGCGAGCCGCCGATCATAAATCCGTCAAGATTGCCGCCCAGAGCCTTCCTGTTAAGGAAGCCCAGCAGCTTTCTGCCCACATTCCACCCCAGCTTTCTGCGCATGAAGCCGGAGAAGCCCATAAGGAGCTTCACAAATCCGCCCACAACGGTCCTGCCCTTGAGACCGGCCCTGATCTTTTTCGCCAGCATCGTGAGCATGGAGGGGACAGTGCATATATTATCCGGCTTCAGCTCCTGAAGAACGGTTGCCAGAGCGTTGGGCGCAAGTCTCTCCAGCATGATTATCTGGGTGTTGCAGTATATATCGTAAACGGCGCAAAGCAGTCCCGCAATATGGTAGGGCGGGAAGAGCATCAGATCGCGCTTGCGCACAGTGTATGCCGAATGCTTTTTATAGACTCCCCCATCGGTGGACATACCGTATTCGATACCTCTGGTGACGGTGGTGTGTGGCAGGAGAACGCCCTTTCTGCGCTCCCCGGTGGTGCCGGAGGAGAAGAGGATGAAGAAGGTCTCCTCCGGAAGCTCCTCGGCGGCGGGCATGAGGGCATCGACCACATCATTCTCGCTCATGAGCGGGAAGTCCTGAGCCACGGAATACACCGGGATACGCCCGTTCAGGGAGGAGGGCAGATGTACAAAGCCCCGAGTGGTGAGCACCGCGCGCACCTGGCTCTGGCGCAGCATACTCTTGACCTGCTTCTCGGGCACGCCCGGGTCAATACAGACCATTCTGTAGCCGCCCAGCAGCGCCGCATACAGTATGCTGTACCACCAGGGACGCATTGCAGAGATGACGCCCAGCCTGTCGCCCTTTTTGACGCCGGCCATTTCAAGCCGCTCCATAAGCAGCTCGCCCTGCTCCCTGATGTGGTTATAGCTTATCTCCTGCCTTGTTCCGTCGGCACGCTGATAGATGGCAAAGGTCTTGTCCCCGCCGCGTCTTATGCCGTCAACTATCATGTCCGGCATCCACAGCTTTTTATCGGTAAATAGATCCATCAAATTCTTCTCTGTCTCTCGTTAGATTGCCGCGATACAATCACCCCGGCGCGATGCAATATTATATAAATAATTTGAAATAATTTCAATAGTAAAAGTGTGAAAAATCTGTTTTTTTCGGGCAACACCGCATAATGCGGCAAGAGCAGATACCGAGAGAAAATGGGTTCTGATGACGGCACTTTTTTGCAGAAATACTTTGTGTATTGCAAGAAAAAGTGACTAATTTTATCCGGTAGATGCCGCAGGCGTATTATGCGGGGGGCCTTAGGAAAAATCCCCGCAGGAAAAAGCTCCTGCGGGGATAAATGAGCCTGTGGTAGGATCACCTCTTAGCGGGCTGTCTGTCGGCGATCTTCAGGAAGATAAATCCGAGGAAGAAGAATACTGCCAGACACGCAACCGCCACATTGATGGTGCCGCCGGCGAACTTTACAGCGGCGATGACGGCGGAGCCGAGGAAGGATGCGCCCTTGCAGAAAATATCGTAGATACCGAAGTATTCGCCGGAATTTTCTGCGGGAATGATCTTGGAGAAATAGGAGCGGGACAGGGACTGGATGGAGCCCTGGAAGCAGCCCACGCCGAATGCCAGAATACCGAAGTGGAGCAGGGTCTTGAGAGTGAGGGCGTAGAGGCAGACGGCAAAATAGCCCACTATGCACACAAGGATAAGGGAGACGGTGCTGTACTTCTTGGAGAGCTTTGCAAACACCAGCGAGCCGATCCACGCGACTACCTGTGTAGCGAGCAGGAACACGACCTGACCGACGGTGTTCAGGCCGAGGTCAGTACCGATGTTGATGCAGTTGTCGATGATCGTACCCACACCGTCGATATAGAGGAAGAAAGCGATAAGGAAGAACAGGACCTTCTTGTCCTCAACGGCGATCTTTTTGAGCGTTGCAAAGATCTTCTTGAATGCTTTGCCGACAGCGCCTTT
>JAZUJF010000097.1:0-2364 GCA_045642585.1 Candidatus Limivicinus sp. | reverse complement strand
ACGCGCTCCCCGATCTTAAGCTGCCGCACCTGGAAGGGAGCAGTTCCCTTTGCCTCAATGGTCAGGGTCTCCGTGTTCTGCGGCGAATAGACCACATCCACCTGCCGTCCGGCAAAGGCAGCGCCCAGATCATACTTTCTGCCTTGAAAGCTGATACAGCCGCTCTTATCCGCCTTGCGGGGCTCACAGTGCAGGAAGGCCGTTGCCATGAGAGCGGTATCGATAAACCGCTGGGGCATAGAGTCGCTCTGAAAGGCGATTTCCGGCGTTGTACCCAACCCGCTGTGGAGCTGGGAGTGATAGCACTCGCTGAGCCACGCTTCAAAGCGTCGGTTCAACTCCTCCAGCGAGGTGGGACGGTTCAGGTCAATCTCATCCAGGAAGGCATCCAAAGTGCGGTTAAAGCGTTCCTGCTTTCCCTTTCCCTGTGGATTTCGGGGTCTGGCATAAATCAGCCGGATGCCCAACAGGTCACAGGCTCTGCGCATCCAGTGGGTGCGGTACTGCCTGCCGTTATCGAAATACAGGCGGCGGGGTGCTCCGTGCTTCAAAATTGCTTTGTGCAAGGTGTCTTCCACAATACTCTGCTCCATGCTGTCATAAAACTCGCCGTGGACAATGTAGCGAGTAGCATCGTCTATGAGGCAGCAGAAATAGGTGGGCTTCTTTTCCCCGGAGATCGTCAGCATGGGGCCGTACTTTATGTCACCCTGCCACAGATCAAAGCGGTGCTGACGCTGGAATCTTTGGGAGCCGCAGCTGGTATCCTGATAGATTTTCATCATACCGGCGGAATACCCCTTCCGGCTCAGGGCATCCTGCAAGGTGGTGCGCTTCAGCTCTCCCGGTTTCGCCTTCCCCTCCAGCTCCAGAATGCGGATGATCGTGGGAACACTGCGGCCGGGCAGCTCTCTGCGGAGCTGAATGGCTTCCTCCACAAGGCTTTCCGGGATCCGGAAGCTCCCATCCTCCCGACCCTTGGGAAGAAGCGCCTCAAAGCCGTCCCTTCGATAGGCGGCGAGGTGACGCTCAAGTGTGCGGACGGATACCTGAAATTGGGCAGATATTTCCTCTTTTTTGCGTGCGGCGGACTCTCCGGGTGCTGCTGAGAGAAGCGGCGCTATCATGGCCATCCGCTGCTCTGCCACCTGTTTGGCCCTGGTCTGGTCTTTCATGCTCATGGTTTTGCCTCCATTCATAGGTGATGGAGACAGTATACCGCACCTCTAAGCGACAGACATCGCCGAACGGTTGTGTACCCAATTTCCGCTGTTTGCCACCAGCCGGACAAAATAAGCCGTCCGGGATGACAGGGAATCGTCGGCGGTTCTTGTCGCTGTAAGCAGACCGGAGCTGACCAGGCTCTGCTCCACACTGTGGGCATACGCAAGGAACCAGGACAGCCACTGCTTCATGCGCTGCCAGGTGCTGGTATCGCAGGGATAATCCTCGGGTCCGGCTTCTGCTATCTCACAAAAGTCGGTAAGGCCGGTGCGCTTGTAGGGAATGATGTCCTTTGGAATTTCACGGTGGGTTTTCCGGCAGCTCCGGCATTTCATGACACGCAGGCGAAGCTTTTGAGTGGTATCTTCCTTGCGAACCTTGCGGATGCAGGTACCGCGAACCTGCAGTGCGCCGCTGCATACCGGGCATATTGAGCTGCCAAGACTGATGATCGTGATGAGATCCCCCTTGCAAAGGGTGGAATAGTCTGCTATAATAATCATGTTTCTGGAAACGGCGTTCCCAGTGGCATGTGAGGTGTAGTGGCCTTGTCGCATGCTGCAATGGGGATGCCGTTTTTCTTTCTGTTGGAGTTGTGTCAAGCTATGACACGAGCTCAGTATACCATAGATCCCTCTCCTCGGTCGATTGGATTTTATGACAGCTTTCGTCGGCGGTCCTGTCAGATAGCTTCGTCTATCCGTCATTTTACTTCGGCGATTTTCCGACAATGGAGGGTGGCAATAACACCCCGCGATCTGCTCTACGACGAGGACACCCACAAGCAGTTTATCACGGTTTCCACTAAGGAGGGCGACACCTTCTACATCATCATCGACTATGTCAAGCCCTCCGATGAGGACGGTGAGCAGTATGAAGCCTACTTCCTGAACGCCGTGGATAATGCCGACCTCACCGCCCTGCTGGGTGAGGAGGAGGAAGTGCCCCCTGTCTGTTCCTGCTCCACCCGCTGTGCTGCCGGGGCGGTCAATATGACCTGTGAGGTCTGTGCCGCCAACATGACGGAGTGCGCCGGAGAGGAGCCGGAACCGAAAGAACCGATAGAGGAGCCGGAATCCAACAGCGGTTTCGGCGCTGCGGTGGCGGCGCTGGTTCTTCTGCTGGCAATGGCAGGCGGCG
>JAZUJF010000096.1:0-10992 GCA_045642585.1 Candidatus Limivicinus sp. | reverse complement strand
GTCGTCGGCACCGGTCATAAGACCTGTGACCTTATCGATCTCCTGACTCTTGGCGGTGAGCATGATTATTCCGATCTTGGAGCCGGTGGCTCTGATGCGGCGGCAGACCTCAAAGCCGTCAATATCCGGCAGCATAACATCCAGAAGAGCTATGCAGATATCGGGATTGACTCTCAGCTTCTCCAGAGCCATTTCGCCGTTTTCGGCCTCGATAGGCTCAAATCCGCTGCGGCGCAGATTGATGACCACAAAGGAACGGATATTGGACTCATCCTCAAGTACAAGTATTTTCTTCATATTGTGAATCTCCTTTGAAACATAATGGAAGAGAATAATTTTTAAGTGTTGCAATCCGACAACTGATTATATCATGCTTTTTACAAAAATGGTAGCCTAAGTTTCATAAAAAATTCAATTTTTTCTTTCAATATAGGGCAAAATGTTGTATTGATTTACATAATATTGATTTTCCGACACAAACTGTTGTATACCGGCTTCAGGCAGGCAAGGGCAAAATGCAGTTGTATTATTGGCATGATTAGTGTAATATTCAATCATACATTATTACACATGAACGGATATTGCCCATGATGGAAACAAACAACATTGCGATGGGTATTCTTGCCCATGTCGACGCCGGCAAGACTACTCTGTGCGAATCGCTCCTTTACTGCTCCAACACCATAAAAAAGCTTGGCCGCGTGGATCATAGAGACAGCTTTCTGGATACCCACAGTCTTGAAAGACAGCGCGGGATCACCATTTTTTCAAAGCAGGCCCGCTTTGAGCTGAACGGAAAAACCGTGACGCTCCTTGACACCCCGGGCCATGTGGACTTTTCCGCCGAGGCGGAGCGTACCATGCAGATCCTTGACTATGCCGTTCTGGTCATCAGCGGTACTGACGGGGTGCAGGCCCATACGGAGACTCTGTGGCGGCTGATACAGAGGTACAGGCTGCCCTGCTTTATTTTTGTGACGAAGATGGATCTGCCCGGCGCTGACAGGGAAGCGCTGATGGATAATCTGAAAGGGCGCCTCAGTGACAGCTGCGTGGATTTCTGCGCGTCTCCGGATGAGATATATGATGAGCTCGCTCTGTGCTCCGAGAGCGCGATGGAGGAGTATCTTCAGTCGGAAAAGCTGAGGGATGACACCGTTTCGTCCCTCATTAAGGATAGAAGGGTATATCCCTGCTTCTTCGGCTCGGGGCTGAGACTTGAGGGTGTTGATGCGTTTCTGTCCGCTCTCGGCAGATACATGACAGCGCAGGAGCATCCCGAACAGTTCGGCGCGAAGGTATACAAGATCGCCCGGGATGAGCAGGGAAACCGGCTCACCTATCTTAAATGTACAGGCGGAGAGCTGAAGGTCAGAAGTCAGATAGCCTATTTTACGGAGAAGGGCGAGGCGATGGATGAAAAGATCACTCAGATCCGCCTGTATTCCGGCATGAAGTATGATACCGCAGAGAGCGTAAAGGCGGGCGATTGCTGCGCGGTAACGGGACTGACGGCCACATATCCCGGACAGGGGCTTGGTGCGGAACCGGACAGCGAGGGCGCGGCTCTTGAGCCGGTGCTGAGGTATAGAATAATACTGCCCGAGGGCGTTGATGCGGCCCTGATACTGCCGAAGCTTATGCAGCTTGGTCAGGAGGATCCGCAGCTTCATATGCAGTGGAATGAGAGACTCGGCGAGATAACCGTGTCTCTTATGGGGAAGGTTCAGACCGAGGTACTGAGAGCCGTCGTCAGGGAACGCTTTGATGTGGATATTGAGCTTGACACCGGACACATCGTTTACCGTGAGACCATCAGAAACAAGGTGGAGGGTGTGGGACATTTTGAGCCTCTGCGCCACTATGCGGAGGTACATCTTCTGATGGAGCCTCTGCCCCTTGGAAGCGGTATCGTTATTGACTCCGTATGCCCGGAGGATGCCCTTGACAGAAACTGGCAGCGGCTTATCCTGTCCCATCTCTATGAAAAGACACATCTGGGAGTGCTAACCGGCTCACCTGTGACTGACATACATATCACCCTTGCCTCGGGAAAGGCCCATGTGAAACATACCGAGGGCGGTGACTTCCGGGAAGCCACATACAGAGCGGTGAGAAACGGTCTCATGCAGGCCGAAAGTGAACTGCTGGAGCCGTGGTATCACTTTTCCGTCGAGGTGCCGGCGGAACAGATAGGCCGTGTCATCAGCGATGTGAGAGCTATGGACGGACAGTTTGACTCACCGGAAGCCGCGGGGGAGTTCATGCGTATTGAGGGCATCGCGCCGGTTTCCGAGATGAACGATTACGCCCGGGAGCTGACGGCATATACAAGAGGCCGGGGCAGAATAAGTCTCTCCGGCGCAGGCTACCGGCCCTGCCATAACGCGGAAAAGGTCATTGAGGAGCTGGGATATGAGCCGGAGCGCGATGTGGAGAACACGGCCGACTCCGTTTTCTGCTCTCACGGCGCGGGGACAAATGTCCATTGGAGCAAGGTGCGGGAGTATATGCACCTTGAAAGCTGCCTCAGAGAGGAAAAGCCCCTTCAGTCCGTTTCCGCCGCGAGGAGAAATATCAGCATCGACGAGCGCGAGCTTGAGGCGATAATGGAGCGTGAGTTCGGCCCCATACGCCGCCCGGAGTATTCCGCCGGGGTGAGGAATGAGGCAAAAACCGCCCCGGTGCGTTTCACCGAGAAACGGGAATATGTTATCGTTGACGGATATAACCTGATATTTGCGTGGGATGAAATGAAAGCTCTCGCCGGGGACAGCCTTGACACCGCCCGTGCAAGACTCATGGATATACTGTCCAACTACTGCGGATATACGGGAAATGAGCTGGTACTGGTGTTTGACGGATTCCGTACCGCCGGAAATCCCGGCTCAAAGAGCGAATACCACAATTTTCATGTCACCTACACCAGGGACGGGGAGACGGGAGACCAGTATATAGAGAAGCTGGCAAACGATGTGGGGCGGAATTACAATGTCCGTGTGGTCACAAGCGACAATCTTATCCGGCTGTCCGCCCTTCGCTCAGGCGTTCTGAGATGCTCCTCAAAGGACTTTATCGCAGAGCTCCGCTGGACTATGGAGCAGATCGACGAGATACTGAAAAAGACGAATGTTTCCTCTCACACATCAAAGCTGAGAGACGCCATCAATACCGGAGAGCGGAATGGATGATCGATATGGAACTGGACGAACTAATAAGGCGCTGTGAGGATCTTTCGCGGCGGTGCGGGAAAAGCGGCTGTGTCACTTCTACCGGATTTTTGACCCCCGGTGAGCAATACTATATCAGAAACCGTTTCCACACCTCAGACTGTACCATGCTGTTTCACGGCGGAGATGAGGAGGGGGAGCGCCGCGTTCTGTTCTTTCTGCCGGATTATCTTGACACGGACAGCTTTGACGCGGGCGAGTATATAAAGGCGATCAGGCTGACCGCGCATTTCGGTGAGCCGGGGCACAGAGATTACATGGGCGCCATACTCGGAATGGGTGTCGGCCGGGAATGGGTCGGGGATATATGCGTCCGGGATAATGAGGCGATAATATTCTGTCTGCCGTCGGTGCTGAGACATCTTCTCGGTATTGATAAGGTCGGGCGCTGCGGCGTGACTGCTGTGGAGATAAGCCTGGATTCTGTTCCGAAACGGGAGAAAAATGTCAAAAACGAGAGCTTTTCCGTTATGAGTATGCGCCTTGACGCGGTAGCCGCGGGGATGTTCCATCTCAGCCGCACGGAATGTGCAAGGGAGATAAACGCCGGTAATATGAATCTGAACTATTTCCAGTGCGTCAAGGCGGATGCCCCGGTCCGTCCGGGAGATGTTATTTCCCTGAGAGGACACGGAAAGGGTACTGTCACCGGAACGGGCGGCACATCAAGAAAAGGCCGTCTTTTTGTCAGCGCCGAGATTTTAAAGTGAGGAAAGTCATATGAGAGCTTATGAGAGACTGTTACAATACTGTGCTTTCAATACGCAAAGCCGTGATGACCGGGAGGGTACGCCCAGCACAAAGGGTCAGCTTGACTTTGCGCGAAGCCTTTGCGCCGAGCTGACTCATTTGGGGCTTCAGCAGGTGTACATGGATGATAACGCCTATGTTTACGGCCATCTGCCTCCGTCACAGGGCATGGAGAATAAGCCGACTGTCGGTCTCATAGCCCATCTTGACACATCGGAGGACTGTTCCGGAGAAAATGTCCGTCCTCAGATCATAGAGAACTATGACGGAGGGAGCGTAAAGCTGGGGGACAGCGGCCTCGTGCTGGATCCGAAGTATTATCCGGAGCTTGATTCCTGCCGGGGAATGACCCTCATCACGACCGACGGCACGACTCTGCTCGGCGCTGACGATAAAGCGGGTATTGCCGAGATCATGACAGCCTGCGAGGAAGTGATAAACGGGGATAAGCCCCACTGCGCTGTTTCTGTCTGCTTTACCCCCGACGAGGAGATCGGCCACGAGGCACAGCTTCTGGATCTGGTACGGCTTGGCGCGGATTTCGCGTTCACCTTTGACGGTGATGCCGTAAATGAAATAAACTATGAGACCTTCAATGCGGCAAAGGCGGAATTTGAAATAAAAGGAGTCAATACTCATCCCGGCACCGCAAAGGGGATCATGAAGAACGCCGGACTGATAGCTTCAAGGATCAATTCTCTTCTGCCGGATCGGGAGATACCGGCCGAGACAGAGGGTTACGAGGGTTTTTTCCACCTTACGGAGATATGCGGCACGGTGGAGAAAGCCGGACTGAAATATATCATTCGGGATCACGACCCTGAAAAATTTCAGGCCAGATGCCGGCTCCTCAGGACGATCGAAAAGCAGATGCAGGAGGAATACGGCGCAGAGACTGTAAAGCTGACAATTACCGAGCAGTACCGAAACATGGCGGAGGTCCTGCGATGCAGACCGGAGGCTCTCAGACGCGCCGAAAAAGCCATAAAAAAAGCCGGTCTCCAACCGGTCTGTATTCCTGTTCGCGGCGGTACTGACGGGGCGGGACTGTCCTTCCGGGGCTTGCCGTGTCCGAACCTCGGCACCGGCGGTGCCGGATTCCACAGCCTGTATGAGCATATAACTGCCGAAAACATGGATAAGGCAGTCGAAATCGGGGTAAACCTGCTGACCGTGGAGTGAAGCCGCTGAGTCCGGCTCCCGCCTGCGCAATAAGCTTCTCCAAAGAAGAAGCTTAATGCGCCTATTGAGTTGATCTCAAATGATAACATAATCCAGTTGACATAAAGCAAGGGACTGTACCATAATACAGTCCCTTTAAAGTATTTATCCAAATATTTTACGGTCTCCAGATGTTGTCCGGGCCGATATCCTTCAGCTTCGCGCATCCGCACATGGTCATTGTGCCCTTGAGCTCGCCGACTATTTTATCCATATACACCTTGAAGCCCTCTGCACCTGCGCCGTATATCATGGGGAGAATGGGTCTTCCGATAAGCACGCCGTCGGCGCCCATTGCGATGGCCTTGAACACATCCACGCCGGAACGGATGCCTCCGTCAACGAGAATGACAGTCTTACCCCTGACCGCTTCGACGATGGAGGGAAGCACCTCGGCGGTGGAGGGAACTGCGCCCTGTACTCTGCCGCCGTGGTTTGACACAACGATGGCGTCGGCGCCTGCTTCGACGGCCTTCAGTGCTCCTCCGGGGGTCATTATGCCTTTGATAATAAAAGGCATTTTTGCGTAGTTTATGATCTCACGCATCTCATCGACCGTCTTGCTGCCGGCATTGGGATTGTATTTCTTCAGGAAGGGGAGACCCGCTCCGTCCACATCCATTGCCGCGGCAAATATTCCGTTAGTGTTAAGGACATCCAGCTTTTCAAAAACAGCTTCCTTGTTCCAGGGCTTTATGGTGGGGCATCCCACGCCGCCCACTTTGACCATGTCGTCCACGGAACGGAGCATGATGTTGGGATCCATACCGTCACCGGTGAGAGCCATCACGCCGTAGTCATATGCCGCCTTAATAAGGATGGAGTTATATTCCGGGTCCTTATACTTTGGGCCGTAGTGGAGATCGACCGCACCCAGAGGAGCGGCGAAGATGGGGGCGGTGAATTTCTTCCCGAACAGCTCAAAGCTCACATCAGGCTCAACAGAGGGGCAAAGGGTATCCATATTCACAAAGATTTCCTGCCACTTGTCGTAATTTCTCGCGGCAGTAGGGCCGGGGTATTTGCAGCCGGGGCCGGGAACGGAGTTTCCGCAGGCTTTGCCGTTGCATACGGGACAGGCCTTGCAGTAAGGACCCACCTGATCTCTGGCCTTGTCAAGGATCTCGTTGTAAGTCATAATATTCTCTCCTTTTTAGTTTGTAGGGTGTTTTTTATAGGTTGATTATGAAACTTATATCAGAAAAAGTCAATCATATCTTTTTATAGACATAATACTGTTAACATAATTATACACCTGTACAGTCAAAATCGGGGATCATCTCTTTCGTGGCCGCAACGGTATCCTGACTGAAGCCGCCCAGATGACGGATCTTCATGTAGTGTATAAGCGCGTCGTTTGTCTCCGGGGTGACAGTCTGAAGAAGCTCCGGGAATTTGTCCAGACCGGGCATGGGTGTGTATTGAGCCATCAGCGAAAACAGAATACTGTCGGTAGGGAAGGTATCAGCCAGCCAGTCGATAATATTCATTGCGTCATCCTTTCGGCCCGGCATTATCATATGGCGCACCAGCAGCCCCTTTTTCATCAGGTCATCATCATTCAGAACATATTCTCCGACCTGCCGGTACATCTCGTTTATTGCGGCCATGGCGACCTGCGGATAGTCCACGGCGGCGCTGTACCGTTTGGCGGCGGCATTGTCCCAGTATTTGAAGTCCGGCATATAGACCTGCACGAGACCCTCCAGCATTTTTAGAGTTTCGACGCTCTCATAGCCGGAGCTGTTCCAGACAACGGGTATATTGAGCTTTATTCCCCTGAGAGCCTCGGCAATGACAGGGGTATAGTGTGTGCCGGTAACAAGGTCTATGCAGTCAACTCCCTGCTCCTGCAGCTCAAGAAGCATCTCACGCAGTCTTTCAACGCTGACGGGTCTGCCCCCCTGACCCCGGCTTATGTCCTTATTCTGGCAGAAAACACATCTGAGATTACAGCCGGTAAAGAACACCGCGCCCGCACCGTTTCTGCCCGCGATACACGGCTCCTCTCCGAAATGGGGAGCGCATCTGGCCACACGGGGAAGCGAGGGTGACAGACAAATTCCGCGGCCTGTTTCCTCATTTCGGAAAGCGCCGCATTTCCTTGGGCAGATTGTACAGGATATATCCATATATACACCTCAAAAGAGACAAATTGGTTAAGAAAGTGTCATATGCAAAATGACAAGAAACACGCTCTTTACAGGGGGGATTATAGCCCATATTTGTTAAATATGCAAGAATCGATAAAAATCAGAAAAAAGTACATGATTTTTCTGAAAACTGTGCTAATATGTATAGGAATTTGGCCATCAAAATGACTGTTTCATGTTCGTTCACCGACGGGAGGATTGAGGAAATGCTTGATATTGTGCTGGTTGAGCCTGAGATACCTCACAATACCGGCGCCATTGCCAGAACCTGCGCGGCGACCGGAGCAAGACTGCACCTCATTAAGCCTCTGGGCTTTGATATTTCCGATAAGGCCGTCAAGCGCTGCGGACTGGATTACTGGTATCTTGTGGATATTTCTGTATATGATAATATCGACGAATACTTTCGGAGGCACGGTGACTCCAATATCTACCTTGCTACGACCAAGGCGCCCAGAGCATACTGCGAGGTGGATATGAGCGGTGATGTGGCCATACTCTTTGGCAAGGAGACCGCGGGTCTGCCGCAGGAGCTTCGTGAGAAGTACCGTGACCGCTGTATCCGCATCCCGATGATAAGCGAGGCGCGCAGTCTTAATCTCTCCAACTCTGCCGCTGTTCTGGCCTATGAGGCATTGAGACAGCAGGGCTTTCCGGGTCTGCAGGGCTATGGCGAGATGAAAATGACCTGACGCGGCACAGTACCGCGTTCAGTGATTGTCCCCGCCGGACACTGTTTCGCAACTCTCCCTTCGCAGCAGGGGGTCAAAGAGGATCATAAAGCATACCCACGCGGCGGATGCCGCACCCAATATATTTTTGTTTTATATTATTCATAGGAGGTCACCCATGAACTACAACAAGAAGACAGTTTACGATGTGGATGTTAAGGGCAAGAAGGTTCTCCTTCGCTGTGACTTTAATGTTCCCCAGGACAAGAAGACCGGTGAGATCACCAGCGACAAGCGTATCGTCGCGGCTCTTCCCACTATCAGGTACCTGCTTGAGAACGGCGCCGCGGTTATTGCCTGCTCCCATCTGGGCAAGCCCAATGCAACCTTCGACTCTTATGTTAAAAAGCAGACCGAGAAGGGCAAGGATCCCGCGACCCTGACCGAGGAGGAGTGGAAGAAGTCTCTGGCAAAGCTGACTCTGGCTCCCGTAGCAAAGAGACTGAGCGAGCTGCTCGGTATGGATGTTATCTTCGCAAAGGACACCATCGGTGAGGATGCACAGGCAAAGGCCGCCGCTCTTCAGCCCGGTCAGCTCCTTCTTCTTGAGAACCTCCGTTTTGCCAAGGGCGAGACCAAGAACGATCCCGCTTTTGCAAAGGCACTGGCAGACATGGCTGAGGTCTATGTCTCCGACGCGTTCGGCACTGTCCACAGAGCACACGCCTCCACCGCAGGTGTTGCCGATTATCTGCCCGCATACTCAGGCCTGCTGGTGGATAAGGAGCTGAGCATCATGGGCAAGGCTCTTGATGACCCCAAGCGTCCCTTTGTCGCTGTTCTGGGCGGCGCAAAGGTCTCCGATAAGATCGCCGTTATCAACAATCTCCTTGAGAAGGCCGACACCATTATCATCGGCGGCGGCATGGCCTACACCTTCAAGAAGGCACAGGGCTTTGAGATCGGCACCTCTCTGCTTGAGGCTGACCGTCTCGACTACGCAAACGAGATGATCGCAAAGGCCGAGGCCAAGGGCGTCAGATTCCTTCTTCCCGTGGACAATTACTGCGCTTCCGAGTTCTCCGCGGATGCCCAGCCCGTTCTTGTTGAGGGCAACATTCCCGAGAACCTGATGGGCATGGACATCGGCCCCAAGACCGTTGAGATGTTTGCCGACGCTGTCAAGGGCGCAGGCACTATCGTCTGGAACGGACCTATGGGCGTTTTCGAGTTCGATAACTTCGCAAACGGCACCAAGGCTATGGCAAAGGCTCTGGCAGAGTCCGGCGCTACAACTATCGTGGGCGGCGGTGACTCCGCGGCAGCGGTTGAGAAGCTCGGTTTTGCCGATAAGATCACCCACATTTCCACCGGCGGCGGCGCATCCCTCGAATTCCTTGAAGGCAAGGAGCTTCCCGGTGTGGCCTGCCTGCAGGATAAGTAATAGTCTGAAATATTTATTTAGAATTAACGGAGTAGAATTTTTATGAACAGAAAGTACCGTAAGACCGTTATCGCCGGCAACTGGAAGATGAATATGCTTGCCAGCGAGATCAAGCCTTTCATGGAACAGCTCAAGGAAAATATGCCCAAGGCCCGCGCCTGCGATGTAGTTCTCTGCGTTCCCGCAGTCATGCTGCCCGCGATGGTCAAGGCCGGCAAGGACTGCAAGGTCGCCGCCGGCGGCGAGGATGTCTCCAAGTACGCCAAGGGCGCATACACCGGCGAGGTCTCCGCAGACCAGCTTGCCGATGTTGGCGCAAAATACTGCATCGTCGGCCATTCCGAGCGCCGTCAGTACCACGGCGAGGATGATATGCTCATCAACGCCAAGGCAAAGGCTCTTCTGGAAAAGGGCATCACCCCCATGATCTGCGTGGGCGAGAGTCTGGAGCAGAGAGAGATGGGACTGACCATGGAGTTTGTGGCATATCAGGTCAAGGCCGCTCTCAGCGGTATTCCCGCAGCTCAGCTTCGTCACTGTGTCATTGCATACGAGCCTATCTGGGCCATCGGTACCGGCAAGACCGCTACCGCAGAGCAGGCACAGGAGGTCTGCGAAGGCATCCGCACCGTTATCCGCGGCATTTACGGTGCCCGTCCCGCCCGTGCCGTCTCTATTCTGTACGGCGGAAGCATGAATGCCAAGAACGCTTTCGAGCTGCTTTCTCAGCCCGACATCGACGGCGGTCTTATCGGCGGCGCCTCTCTGAAGCCTGTTGACTTTGCTACAATCGTAAAGGCCACCGATCAGGACTGACGGCTGCGGAGCATTGCGGCAGAAACCGCATGGAGGATTATTAATGTCTGATAAAAAAGCAGTTCTTATTATTCTTGACGGCTATGGTATAGCGGCGCCGACCTCCGGCAATGCCATCGCCCAGGCAAAGAAGCCCAATCTGGACAGGCTTTTCAGCCGGTACCCCTGCACTCAGCTGTCCGCATCCGGTCTGGATGTGGGTCTTCCTGAGGGACAGATGGGCAACTCCGAGGTGGGGCACACCAATATCGGCGCCGGCCGTGTGGTCTTTCAGATCCTGCCTAAGATGACTCAGGAGATCAGGAACGGGAAGTTCTTCTCCAATGAGAAGTACATCAAGGCAATGGAGGACGCGAAGGCCAACGGCAAGGCTCTGCATATCATGGGTCTGATGTCCACCGGCGGAGTTCACAGCCATCTTACCCATATCTTCGGTATTCTGGACATGGCAAAGCAGCGCAATGTTGACAAGGTCTATGTACACTGCTTCCTTGACGGCCGTGATGTTGCTCCGAAGAGCGGCGCGGGCTTTGTCCGCCAGCTGAAGGACAAGTGCGACGAGCTGGGCAACGCAAAGATCGCCACCGTTCAGGGCCGTTTCTGGGGTATGGACAGAGATAAGCGCTGGGATCGTGTTGAGAAGGGCTACAACGCCATCGTCTGCGGCGAGGGTGTTATGGACTCTGACCCTGTCCACGCTATCGAGG
>JAZUJF010000095.1:0-5820 GCA_045642585.1 Candidatus Limivicinus sp. | reverse complement strand
CTGAGGAATGTCGGACGGGTCTGCCACGGCGTCCTGAGTGATCTTGTCGGTGATGCGCATAAGCTCATTGATCTTTTTTCGCACCTCCGTGTCCTTGATGGAGGAATACAGCCTCCCCATTTCCTGCAGCGCCCGCTGGCCCTCGTCAAGAATGGGGTCTATATCCGGGCCGTAGCTCTGCCTCACAGGTGCGGTTTTGGATACGGTCTTTTCTTCCCCGGTTTTGCCCTCTGCCTTTCTGCTCTCACTGACAGCCACGAGCCATGCGGTAACGGCGCTGACACCGGCGGCCACCAATATTGCCCAGAGCTTCTGCATAGGCAAAAAAAGGGACAGGGCTATCCAGACAAGCATGAAGCTGTATATAGGCTTTGTGCTGCGAGAATGTTTCTTTTTCAAATCCTGTTCCCCCGTTAATATTGTGTGATATATATTCTATTACGATTTAAGTATACCGTCAATAGTGTTGCAAATTAATAATGTTGTAGTATAATACATAAAGGGAGAAAGTTCCATTTCGATTTATGCGGTGCCGCCGCACAGGGGGAAAATCACCATGATCAAAGTCGCGCCGTCTGTTTTATCTGCTGACTTTGCCTCTCTGGGCAGGGATATTGAGGAGGTCAGCCGGGCAGGAGCGGATTATCTTCATTTCGATATAATGGACGGGGTCTTTGTGCCGAATATCTCCTTCGGTATTCCGGTGCTGAAGTCCGTGCGCAAATGTACGGATATGTTCCTGGATGTACACCTGATGATCGACCGCCCGGGACGCTACGCGTGGCAGTTCTGCGAGGCCGGCGCGGATCTGGTGAATTTCCATGTGGAGGCAGATACTCAGGAGAATATCTCCGCCGCTCTCAGCATGGTCAGGGCACTGGGGAAAAAGACCGGGGTCACTATGAAGCCGGGTACGCCGGTGGACGCGGTGCTGCCTTATCTGAATCTGGTGGATCTGGTGCTGGTGATGACTGTTGAGCCCGGTTTCGGCGGCCAGAAATTCATGCCCGATATGATGCCGAAGGTCTCTAAGCTCCGTGATCTCCGGGGCAGACGGAGACTGAACTTTGAGATCGAGGTGGACGGCGGCATCAACGCCGAGACCGCCGCTGTGGCCGCTTCCGCGGGCGCGGATGTGCTGGTGTCCGGAAATTATATTTTCGCGGCAAGGGACAGAGCCGCGGCTGTTGATAGTTTGCGTTGAGAGCTGTTATACTGAGCTCTGACCAAAAAGTAATAATCAGCAAAATAGTATTAGGAGTAACTGAAAAATGTCGTTTTTTCCCGCTTCTCTTGAGAGCCTGATAGATAAATTCGCTTCCCTGCCCGGTGTGGGCAGAAAGAGCGCCCAGCGTCTGGCGTTCCATGTGCTGTCTCTGCCTGACAGTGAGGCTATCGCCTTTGCCGACGCTATTACCGCCGCCAAGAGAAGTGTGCGCTGCTGCAGTGTATGTCAGAATCTTACGGAGGGCGAGGTCTGCTCCATCTGCCGCAGCGACAGGAGAGATCATACGACAATCTGCGTTGTCTCCGACCCAAAGGATGTGCTGAGTATTGAGCGGGGCAGGGAGTATAACGGCACCTATCATGTGCTCCACGGCGTGCTGTCTCCCATGAACCATGTGGGGCCGGAGGATCTGCGCATCCGTGAGCTTGTGCGCAGAGTGGGGGAGAGCGATGTCCGTGAGGTCATTATGGCCACCAACCCCGATACAGAGGGCGAGACCACCGCGATGTATATTTCCCGCCTGCTGAAGCCTTTTAATATTAAAGTGACCAGATTGGCATACGGTATTCCCGTTGGCTCAAATCTTGAGTTTGCGGATGACGCGACACTCAACAGAGCCATGGAAGGGCGCACGGAGATGTGATCGCCCGCGCCCATTCTAAAAGGGCGTTATTTGGGCTATACTTGTATCAGGTCTGTACATATGATTATTTGTTTTTTATTGAGAATGGAGTAACTGATGGTTTCTAAACTGAAAATTATACCCCTGGGCGGTTTGGGCGAGATCGGCAAGAATATGACTGCCATCGAGTTCGGCACCGATATTATCGTCATTGACTGCGGTATGGGGTTTCCCGATGAGGATATGTACGGCATCGACATCGTTCTGCCGGATATCAGCTATCTTAAATCCAACGCCGAGAAGATCCGCGGCATCGTTTTGACTCATGGCCACGAGGATCACATCGGCGCTATCCCTTACATCCTGCGGGAGCTGGATGTACCCATCTACACCACACCCCTCACGGCCGCTCTTGTGGAGCTGAAGCTTGAGGAATTCGATCTGCTTTACAATACCCAGATCTTTACGAAAAAGGCGGGCAGCAGCTTCCGTCTCGGCTGTTTCACGGTGGAGCTTATCCATGTGAACCACTCTATCCCCGACTCTGTGGCTCTGGCTATCCATACCCCCATAGGCACTGTCATCCATACCGGCGACTACAAGATAGATGTGACCCCCATCTCCGGCGGAATGATCGACCTTGTGCGCTTCGGCCAGCTTGGAAACGAGGGAGTTCTGGCATTGATGAGCGACTCCACCAATGTGGAAAATCCCGGCCACTCCGACTCTGAGCGCAAGGTGGGAGAGAGCTTTGATAAGCTGTTCAAGGGCTGCGAAAAGCGGATAATCGTGGCGACCTTTGCCTCCAATGTCCACAGACTTCAGCAGATAATCAACGTGGCGGCAAAGTATGGCCGCAAGGTGGGCATTACCGGGCGCAGTATGGAGAATGTGCTCCATGTGTCTCAGGTGCTCGGCTATCTGGACATCCCCGAGAATGTGCTTGTGGATATAGACAGGATAAACAAGCTTCCCAAGGACAAGACCGTTATCATCTCTACCGGCAGTCAGGGCGAGGCTATGTCCGCTCTGTACAGAATGGCCTTCTCCGAGCATAAGCAGATAGTTGTGGACGCAGGGGACAGAGTCATCATCTCCGCCTCCGCCATTCCCGGCAACGAGAATATGATCAGCCGTGTCATTGACGAGCTGTTCCACAAGGGAGCCGAGGTCATCTACGATCGCCATACAGACCTCCATGTGACCGGTCACTGCTGTCAGGAAGAGCAGAAGATGATGCTGGCGCTGGTAAAGCCCAAGTATTTCATCCCTGTCCACGGCGAGTACAGAATGCTGGTGAAGCACGCGGAGCTGGGCAGGCTCATGGGTATTCCGCCCAGGAATATCATCATCGGCGAGAACGGCAATGTGATCGAGATCACCAAAAAGGGCATCTCCTGCGAGAACAGTGTTCAGGCAGGCGCCGTGCTTGTTGACGGCTGCGGTATCGGCGAGGTGGGCAGCGTTGTGCTGCGCGACAGACACAAGCTGGCAGAGGACGGAATGATCGTTGTAGTCATGCCCTTCTCCTCCGAGAGCCGCCTTCTGGTGGGCGAGCCGGAGATAGTCACCCGAGGCTTTATCTATGTTAAGGAGGCCGAGGAGCTGATGGATGAGCTGAAGCGGGTAACGCTGGAGTCCGTTGATGCCTGCCAGAGCCAGCGTATCTTCGACTGGACGACCATTAAGAGCAAGGTGAAGAACAACCTCAGCGGCTACCTGTACAAGACCACCCGCAGAAGTCCCATGATACTGCCTGTGATCACTGAGGTGGGCGAGATATGAATATTCAGATCTTCGGCAAGGCCAAGTGCTTTGACACAAAAAAGGCCGAGCGCTATTTCAAGGAGCGCCGGATAAAATACCAGTTCGTGGACATCCTTAAATTCGGCATGAGCAGGGGAGAGCTGGCTTCGGTGAAGAACGCGGTGGGTCTTGACAACATGGTGGACACCGCCGATCAGGATTATCCGCTGTTTCAGTACCTTGCCTCTGCGGACGCAAAGCTCGATAAGCTATATGAGGTGCCATACCTCATAAAAACGCCTGTCGTCCGCAACGGCAGGCAGGCCACAGTGGGCTATTGCCCGGATGTGTGGAAAACATGGGAATAATGATTATGTAAACCAAAAGATTATGTAAACTAAAGCACCGTCATAAAGGCGGTGCTTTTTGTTATGAGCCTTCATTTTCTGTGGGTTTTCTAATAGCAGTCCTGCGGAAGGTCTCGGTATAACGCCGGAGCTTTTCGGTTATTTCCGGGGTGACAGCGTCGGGTCTCATACGCCATTGCCAGTTGCCCACGGTTGTGCCGGGAAAGTTCATTCTGGCCGATGCCGGAAGCCCCAGTACATCCTGCATCTGTGTGACGAACAGAGCGGAGGAGGTGGCCATGCCTGCGCGGATAAGGCCCCAGTTCCAGCCCTCGTCGGGTGTGATATTAATATACTGTCGGGCAAACTCGATGTTCTCCGCAGGCTCGGTATCAAGCCAGCCCAGAACGGTGTTGTTATCGTGCGTGCCCAGATAGCACACGCTGTTGGGGGTGCAGTTATGGGGCAGATACAGCGACTCTCCGTTGGCGTCAAAAGCAAATTCCAGCACCTTCATGCCGGGCAGCCTTGAGTCGTCCAGCAGCTTTCTCACAGCGGGGGTGATGATGCCCAGATCCTCGGCGATAAACTGCATACCGTAAAACCATGAGGTGAGCACACCCACAAGCTTCATTCCCGGACCCTGTATCCATTTGCCGTCCTTGGCGGTGCTGCTGTCTGCGGGCACAGACCAGTAGGTCTCAAAGCCCCGGAAATGGTCGATCCGGATAGCGTCATAGAGCCTCTGGGCGCCGTAGATGCGCCGTATCCACCAGCCAAAGCCGTCCCGCTCCATAGCCTCATAGTCGTATAGGGGATTTCCCCAGAGCTGGCCATCGTCATTGAAGGCATCCGGCGGAACTCCCGCTACATAAGTGGGCTTCAGCTCCCCGTCAAGCTGGAAGAACTGAGGCTCGTGCCATACATCGGCGGAGTCCATGGCCACATAGATCGGCACATCTCCGATGAAGAGTATGCCCTTCTCCCGGGCGTAGGCGCGCAGAGCGTCCCACTGGGTGTAGAACAGGTATTGGGTGAACACATAGTAGTCCACATCCTCTCGGAGAAGCTCGGAGTATTTCTTTACGGCCTCGGGCTTTCTCATGCGTATATCCTCATCCGGCCACGCGCTCCAGCCCGCCATGTGAAAATGTGCCTTTACAGCCATATACAGGGCGTAGGGCTCAAGCCATGAGGCATTCTTCTCCCGGAAAGCAAGAATTTCCGCGGCGAGAGCATCCTTCCCGCGGCTGAAGGCTTTCCGCAGGACAACGGGGCGGTTTTCAAGGAGCACATCATAGTCTGTGCGCTCAATATCGCTGCCCCAGCTGACAGCATCGACCTCTGCCTGAGTCAGCAGACCGCCCTCTATCAGCATATCAAGGTCTATGTAATACGGGCTGCCCGCAAAGGTGGACAGAGAGGCGTATGGGCTGCCCACATAGTCGTTGGGACCCAGAGGGAGAAGCTGCCAGTATTTCTGGCCGGCATCCGAGAGAAAATCTATAAAATCATAGGCGCATCTGCCCAGAGTGCCGATACCGTAGGGCGAGGGCAGAGAGCTCAGGGGCATAAGTATTCCGCTGCTGCGACTTATCAAAGCAATACCTTCTTTTTATATGTTAATGTCAATTCCAAGCTCCTGAGGCTGAAATCTGGGGCAGACATTGTCCGAGGACATGATGACCGAGGAGGCAAAGTTGGAATTAGGATTTCTGTAAATCATAACTTTTCTATGATATGAAGGGCAAAGCCTATTTTATATCAGATATGCATTTAGGCGCAAAGACGTTTGATAATCCAATGGATTATGAACGTCGTGTCGTGCGTTTCCTGGACTCGATCAAGGAGGATTGTGCAGCGCTCTACTTGTTGGG
>JAZUJF010000094.1:0-8362 GCA_045642585.1 Candidatus Limivicinus sp. | reverse complement strand
CGAGAGCTATGAGATCGTGGAGACCCACCCCGGCTCCTTCTTCGAGAATATGCTGGCAAAGCATCCCTTCCTCGACAAGACCTCCCGCCTGCTGCTGGCGGACTATGTCACCATGGATTCCGGTACCGGCTGTGTCCACACCGCTCCCGGCTTCGGCGCCGACGACTATGTGACCTGTATGCGCTACGGCATGGAGATGATCGTGCCCGTGGACGATCAGGGCCGCCACACCGATTACGCCGGCAAGTATGCCGGAATGAGGACCGATGAGTCCAATCCCGTCATTCTGGCCGATATGAAGGAAGCCGGTTCTCTCTTCGCCTCCGAAGATATCGTCCACTCCTATCCCCACTGCTGGCGGTGCAAGAACCCCATCATCTTCCGCGCCACTCCTCAGTGGTTCTGCTCTGTTGACTCCTTCAAGGATGAGGCTATCGAGGCCTGTGAGAATGTCCGTTGGCTCCCCACATGGGGCAAGGACAGAATGGGCGCAATGATCCGTGAGCGTGCCGACTGGTGCATCTCCCGTCAGCGCCGCTGGGGTCTGCCTATCCCCGTGTTCTACTGTGATGACTGTCACAGGCCCGTATGCACCGATGAATCCATTGAGTCCGTTGCCGCCATTTTTGAGGAGAAGGGCTCCAACGCATGGTTCGAGATGGAGGCCTCCGAGCTGCTGCCCAAGGCCTTCAGGTGCCCCCACTGCGGCGGCGTCCACTTCACCAAGGAGACCGACACTCTGGACGGCTGGTTTGACTCCGGCTCCACACACTATGCCTCAATGAAGCGCGATCAGGGCTTCTGGCCCACCGATATGTACATCGAGGGCGGCGACCAGTATCGCGGCTGGTTCCAGTCCTCCCTGCTGGTTGCGGTCGGCGCTCTGGGCATGGGCGCCCCTTATAAGGAGTGCCTCACCCACGGATGGACCGTTGACGGCGAAGGCAAGGCAATGCACAAGTCTCTGGGCAACGGCGTTGATCCCGCCGATATTATCAAGGAATTCGGCGCGGACATAATCCGTCTGTGGGCGGCCTCTGCCGACTATCATCAGGATGTGCGCTGCTCCAAGGAGATCTTCAAGCATCTGAGTCAGAACTATCTGAAGTTCCGCAACACCGCCCGCTACTGTCTGGGCAACCTTGACGGCTTCGATGCAAACGATCTGGTGAAGCCCGACGAGATGGAGGAGCTTGACCGCTGGGCCATCTCCAAGCTCAATGAGCTTATCGCCAAGGTCGATGAGGCGTACAGGAACTATGAGTTCCATGTGATCTCCCACGCCGTCAACGACTTCTGCGTGGTGGAGCTGTCCTCCTTCTATCTTGACATCATCAAGGACAGACTGTACTGCGAGGAGACAAACGGCCTCAAGCGCCGCAGCGCCCAGACCGCTCTGTACCTGATCCTTGACACTCTGGCAAAGCTGTTCGCTCCCATCCTGGCCTTCACCTGCGATGAGATCTGGCTGGCTATGCCTCACCGCGACGGCGACGATGTGCGCAATGTTGTGCTCAACACCATGAACAAGCCCTTTGCCGAGTACGCTCTGTCCGCAGAGAAGATGGCAAAGTGGGATAAGCTCATCTCTGTCCGCGAGGATGTGAACGGTGTTCTTGAGGCCGCCCGCGGTGCGAAGCGTATCGGCAAGCCTCTCGAGGCCGCCGTACAGCTCAAGGCGGAGGATGAGGAGACCAGAGCCGCCATAGACGAAGTCAGGAGCATGAACCTCTCTGAGCTCTTCATCGTGTCCAGGTGCCTCATCTCCGATGATGACGCCGACGCTCAGGCCGTCACCGGCAAGGGCAGCAATTACCCCGGCCTCACCGTCTCCGTATATGAGGCTCCCGGTACCAAGTGTCCCCGCTGCTGGATGCACTCCGTCGAGGCCGAGGAAGGCACCGGTCTGTGCCCCCGCTGCGCCGCGGTCGTAAAGGCTCTGCAGTAATTAATGTAAAACCTGATTTATTCGCTGTGAGCGGAGCGATCAGCGATTACTTGGCAGACAACCGGTGATCTGCTCCAAGGTCACCGGCTGATACCGGGCTTCTTTATGAGCGCGGTATGATACAACAGCCGGCAGGTGTCGGCAGATAGGAGAAAACAATGCTGTATTCAATCGTAGGTATTATTGCCGTCATTCTTGACCAGATAGTGAAATACTGGGTCGCCAAAAATCTGTTCGGCACCGATATCGTTATTTTCATCCCCAAGGTAATAAGCCTTGTGAATGTCCACAATGACGGTGCGGCCTTCAGCTTCCTTTCCGGCGCCAACGCCCGTATTCCGTTCATCATTATCACAGTCATCTTCCTCATACTTGTGATAATCGCTCTGGTCACCAATTTCATATCCGGCTCTCTGTCCCGCTGGTGTATGGTGATGATCGCCGCCGGCGGTCTGGGCAACTGCATCGACAGAGTTATCAACGGCTATGTGCAGGATATGTTCAAGGTCGAGCTGTTCAACTTCCCTGTATTCAATCTGGCGGATGTTTATATCACGGTCTTCGCCATAATATTTGTCTTTGCCATGATATTCGAGCGCCAGCCGGAGGATGAACCCGTGGAAGAAGAGGAAGAGCTTCCCGAGGTTAAGCCTGCCAGGCGCCGCGCCGTAAAAGAGAGAGCTTCTTTCCGTGAGGAAGAGCGTAAACCTCTCCTTGGCCGAAAGAAAGCTCTGGACGAAGACGACGAGGACTATGACGAGGAGCCTGCTCCTGCCCGCAGAGTCTCTGCCGCTGCCGAAGATGTTCCCGCAGGCAGGAAAGCCACTCCCAGGAAAAAAGTACACTACGAAGAAGAATACGCCCGCTATAAGGCTCAGAGAGAGGCAAGGGAGAAGCTCTCCCCCAGACCTGCCGTTCAGCCGAAGCCAATTGACAAGGATGATCCCTTTGCCGAGTGGGACAGAGCGAATGCCCGCCGCGCCGCAGAGGAAGACAGCGGGGATGTTCAGCTTGAGATCGACTTCGGGCAGGGAAGCGAAAAGGACTACTCCGCTCCCGCTGCAAAAGCCGCTCCCGTGCCCCCTGCGCCTGCCGCTCCCGCAAAGCCGGCAAAAGCGGCGGAGGAATTCGATCTGGACGACATTCTGGCAGAGTTCAAGTGATCTGATGGACGAAAACATACTCACAATAGTATCCGAGGAGAGCGGCGAAAGAATCGACGCTCTCCTCGCGTGCAATGTACCTGAACTGAGCCGCTCCCAGCTTCAGAAGCTGATCGAAAGCGGAGCTGTCACCGTATCCGGCAAGGCGCTGAAGAAAAACTACCGGTGCTCCGCGGGAGATGAGATAGTCATCGAGCTGCCGGAACTGTGCGATGTGCCCCTTGTACCGCAGAATATCCCCCTGGACATTGTTTATGAGGACGAGGATGTGATCGTTGTCAACAAGCCCCGGGGAATGGTGGTTCACCCTGCTCCCGGCCATCCCGACGGCACTCTGGTGAACGCCCTGATGTATCACTGCGGCGACAGCCTTTCCGGCATCGGCGGCGAGCGCAGACCCGGTATAGTCCACCGCATTGACAAGGATACCTCCGGCCTGATCATTTCGGCGAAAAACGACTATGCCCACAAGGCGCTGTCATCACAGCTCAGCGACCACAGCCTTGCCCGCGTGTACTATGCGGTAGTCCACGGCTCATTCCGTGAAGCCTTCGGCACCGTGGACAAGCCCATCGGCCGTCATCCCACAGACAGGAAGCGGATGGCCGTCACAGAGAAAAATTCAAAAAACGCCGTCACCCACTGGGAGCTTCTTAAAAGCTACCGGGGCTATTCACTGATCCGATGCCGTCTTGAAACCGGGCGTACCCACCAGATAAGAGTACATATGGCCTCCATAGGGCACAGCCTTTTGGGTGACTGTACATACGGTGCGCCCAGTCCGGAGAAGGGTCTGGAGGGTCAGTGCCTCCACGCAGGTGAGATCTGCTTTGTCCACCCACGCTCAGGAGAACAGGTGATCCTGAAGGCAGAACTGCCCGAATACTTCAAAAATGTTATATCAAAACTGGGTCCGGAAATATAAAGGAAACGCTGATTAATTCGGTGAGAGCAGATGTCGAAAAAATTTGCGTTCTGACGACGGCACTTTTTTGCGGAAATACTCTGTGTATTGCAAGAAAAAGTGACTAAGCCAGAGCGAAAATTTTCCGGCAGATGCCGAAAGCGAATTATTCAGCGGTTCCTAAACAGGAGAAGAATATGAAAAGAATTATTCCCGTTATCCTCATTGCCGTCCTTGCCATCGCCGTTGTGGTGGGCGCGATCAAGCTCGTCACTTCCATTATTGCCGGCGCGTTCAACGCGCTCCTCGGCATCGGCGTTATTGCCGCGCTCATAATAATCGTCATATGGATGTTCGCATATGCAAGGAAAAAGAGACAATAATACCGCTCTCTGACAAAAAGCGGAAACGGATCAATTGCCGGGTATGATGGCCATTCTCTCTATTTTGCTTTCCTTTGACATGATCTCCTGAAGATCGTTCACCGTTATCTCTTTTCTCGTCTTCAGGGCGATATCATATTCCACAAGGTCATCATTCAGTCTCCTGATCTGGCAGTCGCTTATCTGAACCTCCCACTGTTCCAGAAGCTCATCAAGCTCGGCGCGGAAGCTGTCGTCATCCCGTACCGCAAAGCGCAGTCTTGTGTTTGTATAGGAATCGGCGCCCACGGTGAATTTGTGCATCACTACCTGCAGAATTGAGATCATCACCGTTGCGAAAATCCCTACGATCCACATTCCCGAGCCTATGGCAAGCCCTATGCAGGCAGTTCCCCAGAGGCCGGCCGCAGTTGTAAGCCCTTTTACTGTGCTGCCGTTTTTGAAAATAACCCCGGCGCACAGAAAGCTTATGCCGCTGACCACCTGAGCCGCGAGCCTTGCCGGGTCCGCGCCCCTTGTTCCGAGAAAGCTTGCCTCATCGCCGTTGAGCATATCCGCGAAGCCGTATTTCGACACTATCATGACCAGAGCCGCAGTACAGCAGACAATGATGTGTGTCCTCATTCCGGCCTCTTTCAGCCGTTTCGTGCGTTCAAATCCTATGGCGGCACCGCACAGACAGGCAAGCACGATTCTCAGAAAGAATATCCCGTACTGAGCGCCTGAATACAGCAAGGTATAAATATCCAATTCATTCATTTATTCTCATCTTCCTTCAATAGAGATCATGATGCGCCGAGGGTAAATCAATCCCCTATTACCTTATTATTAATGCTATTATATTAATCATATTTCCCGGAAAGTCAAATTAATTATTATCCGTCTTTTGACCGCGCTGCATTACGGGCGGAAAGCGGAGCAGACGCAAAAAGGAGCCTGTGTATGAGATCTTTTGAAAAGCTTAAGCTGGGGCTTATTTACAAGGGAATGGTCTGGTCATTTCACCGTCCGCCTTCCCCCGATGTCCCAATGGACGGAGTAACCGAATACAGAGATATTGAGTACAAAAACCGCTCCGGCCGTATTCTGAAAATGGATATTTTCAAGCCGGAAAATGTCCCGGAGGGAACAGAGCTTCCGATCGTTATCAATATTCACGGCGGAGGACTTATCGGCGGCTCCACCGTATCATCAAGGGATTTTTGCCGAAAGGTCGCTCTGAAGGGGTATCTGGTCTTTTCTCTGGATTATCGGATAGTCCCCAATGTGCGTGTGTATGAGCAGTTTGACGATGTATGTGCCGGAATGGACTGTGTCGGCAGAAAGCTCATAGATTTTGATGTGGACATCACGAGGATATATATGGTGGCAGAAAGCGCCGGCGCCTACCTTGCGCTTTATGCCGCGGCGATGACGAAATCGAAGGAGCTGCAGGATGCCATAGGCTATCCCCCCACCAGAATGCGCTTCAAGGCAATGGGGCTTATGGCCGGTATGTTCTATACGACCAGATTTGACAAGATCGGCATTTTTCTTTCCCACCATTTTTACGGCAATGACGCAAAGAGCAGGGCGATGGCAAAATACACCAATCCCGAGCATCCCGAGATCATATACAACATCCCGCCTGTATACCTGATCACCAGCAAGGCGGACATGGTGGAGCGCTATACGCTGGACTTTGCCGGTGAGCTTGGCAACAAGGGTATTGAGCACAAGCTTCGCCATATGGGGAGTGATCCCAAGCTCATCCATGCTTTTCCCGTTCTGTTCCCTGGGCTTCCCGAGAGTCAGCGGGTAATTGATGAGATAGATGACTGGTTTAAACAGCATCCCTGATATAATAGAATAGCAAAAGGGCACGAAATCGTGCCCTTTTGTTATTCAGTGGATATTAATAACGCAATTCTGCTCCGGCAGTTCTCCGGGCGAATACTGCTCAAAGAAGCCCTCCGGCACATTCGTATAATAGATGCTGTCCGGATGGGCTCGCAGTATCAGTTCCTTGAGCTGAAGTGCCTGAGAGTTCATGTCCGAATATGCGTCCACCTGAAACGGGATCACGGAGCAGGGTGATGCGAGATACTGTATGCAGGTCCTCTGGGTGTCCTCAATGCCGAGCTCTGTGCCGTAAACGAATATGCAGCGCCCGTCTTTATGGTCGCCGATCAGCCGCAGAAACGGGTCACATTGCTCTGTCAGCTCCTCGCGGAAAGCCTGAGTCTGCATAAGCGACTTGGTCGTGTTGATCACGCGGTAATATACCGTCCACAGGCAGGTACACAGCATGGTAACTGCCAGCAGGACAGCTGCCCCGATATATTTCCTCTTTGAGCTGACTGACAGGTAATTATACGCCAGAAACAGCATCGCTCCCATGAAAAGCGGCTGACCGTATCTGACGCATGACACGGCAATGCTCGCCGCCTCCGTGTAGAGCGGCTCCCTGAACATGAATGCGTGCAGCATCAGAACTGTCACAAGCATCATGGCCACCATGCAAAGGTAGTATTTCCCCAGTGCGCGGTGATCTCTGCCTGAGAACAGTCCGGCTTTTCTGCCTGCGATCCACAGTATCGCAATGATCAGCAGCAGCGCCAGGAGCGGCAGATCAAGTATTCCGTCAGTGGTATAGTGGGCCGGTACGGTGAACAGCCCGTACAGCCAGCTGCGCAGATATGCGGCAAAGCCCGCTTCGGACGCGGCGGCGAGGGTATAGTAGCTGCCCCTGTTCATGGCAAGACAATAGAGATACCATATGGCAGTGGGGATCAGACACAGCCCGGCCCCCAGCAGAAGTCTTTTACCGGGCATGGCCGCGATCAGCGTGTTATCCCCGTCAGGCTCCCGATCCTTTTTTCTTATGAGGCAGAAAACAAGGATCAGTCCGGCATACAGGATCCCCGAGGATTTAAACAGGCAGAGCAAAACGATATATGATGCAAGTCTCGCTTCAGAGCCTTTCTTCTTTTCCGACAGGAGCGTGATCCAGCCCAGCGCAAACGCGGCACTCAGCATAGGCTCCGCACATATGCTCTGGTATGCGGAATAGTCGAAAACCCCCGGGAGGAACAGCAGGAACAGACCGGTGAGCACACCTGCTATGGGCGCTGTGATAATGCCGGACGAAACGCAGGACAGCATAGGTGCCGCAAGGAGTACGACCATCCAGCCCGAGCCCACAGCAAGCAGTCCCTCTCTGAACTCACCCGCCAGATGGCATACCCACCATCTGAAAAGTGATGTGCCCGGGGCGTAGTTACCGTAGGCAAAGGCGACATTCCTGTACTTGGGGGCAAATCCGTCATAATGGAATATGCTTCCGGCCTCGATCGCCCAACAGCCATAGTCATCTCTGGAGATAATGCATGTGTTTTTAAGGAGCAGAAATCCCATGATGAGCATTGTGTACAGTGCTATCGCCCCGGGTGAAAACAGTATTCCTGCCATTTTCCCCGGAGTGTTTCTGCCATATCTGCGCCACATCAGCGTAAGACAGACGATCACCGCCGCCGCCGCAATAAAGTCAATTATGAACAGCGCCCTGAAAAATGCCAGAACAAACAGCGTCAGGATCAGCATGACCGTGGTGACGGGTACTGCCTCCGTCAGTTCCTCGTCAAAAATACATGACAGGTAAACACTGACGCAAAGAAATGCAATTATATTCAACGCTCCAGTCATCTCGGCAGCTCCTAAAGTGAAATGTTCTTCCCGCAAAAGGGGTGATCCGCGTATCAGTATATCATCAGCCCGCCCCGCACGCAACCGCTTTTTCGTTGTGCTGTTGCGGGTGATAAAGCGCGGTTTATCTGCTCCATACTAATACTAATCACTGATAGAAATCAGACAATCTTTGCGGTAAAAACTGTGCCGTACTTCGTTAGCTTCCTTGACCATATATCTCCATTATGCTCTGCGGAAGCTGCCTTGTCCGGCGCATTTTTTCCTCGCAAATCTTTGT
>JAZUJF010000093.1:0-12625 GCA_045642585.1 Candidatus Limivicinus sp. | reverse complement strand
GGTGTTGTAGTACTGCGTCACGCCCAGCGCAAGGCAGCTTTCGGGCTGGCAGTTGCATATTGCAAAGGTCTGGCCGTTTTCAAGTGTGGTGATCTGATGCACGCAGCCGATATCCTCGACATGCTTTATGAGGTCGTAGGCCTCCTGCTTGGTCAGCGCCTTGCCTCTGCCGAGGCGTATGAACATATCCGCGGGGTGCCCCATGAACAGGCAGAAGTATTCGTCCATGTCGCCTGCGCCCTCGCCCATGAGCTTGCGCACACGGCGGCACTGGCACGGCAGTGCACACAGGTGTCCTTCGTTCTTCTCTATGTACATGCTGACTTTTTCGTTGTCGATCTGCTGTGTTCCGGTGGGTATCGCCGCCTCGACCGGGATAACGCGCATGATGCCGGCGCCCATCGGGGTGTTCATGGCGTGCTCTTCCTGACTGTCGGTAGCGTGCTGCTCAAAGGCGTAGGCTATCTCGGGATGCGCGCGGCAGAACTTCTCGTTGAGAAGCAAAAACTCGAATACGCCCGGGGTGTACAGCGGCTGCAGATACAGCTCGATGTTTACCTTCGGGATTATGACCTGCACCAGAAGACCTATCTCGGTCAGCTCATGCAGCATTTCGCGGGCTTTCTCCTTGTCGAGACCCGCGCGCTTGGCGATGTTTGCGAGGAAATTGATCTTCATGACGCCCTTGATCGACATCAGAAGCGCGATCTGCTCGTCGGTCATCCACTTCTCAAATACACGGTACTCCGCGCAGTCGGGCGTTATCTTATAGTGTCCGTCACCGATCTTCTCGCATAGCTTTACAAGGTTTTCCCTTACTTCCATATGGTATCCTCCCGTCTTATTTTTCTTTCCGGTAAATATGTGCAGACAAAATCGCGTTTGTGCGCATACTTATGAGCTTGTTTTATTTATATCATACTCACCGGGAAACATCAATAGGCCACGCGATCACGGACGATAAAAAGAATGACAGATACGCATATCACCGTTATGCCGCCTGCATCCGCCGGCGGGATACAGTACAAAATCCGCAGAAGTTATAACCTTTTCAGGCATTCATTGGTATGTAACAGCAGAAATCTATAATACTTCACAACAAAGTAATCTGAATGAAATAAAAGAAAAAACCCTTGAAAACACAGAGCTTTCAAGGGCTATATATGGTGCGCGAGGCGGGACTTGAACCCGCACGTCCGGAGTGGACACTAGAACCTGAATCTAGCGAGTCTGCCAATTCCACCACTCGCGCATACCTCAACGGCTTTGTTATAATAGCATCGGAAGCGGGAATTGTCAAGATTATTTTTTACGGTTTTTTCATTTCTTCCACCTTTACTTTATTACCATGTAATGGTATAGTCAGAGAAGATCAATAACCCGAATCGAGGACCTGTGATGACTCTTGATATTCGCGCAATGAAAGCTCGTGCAAAGGAACTGATAAATGCGTCCCGCCAGAAGATCCTTGGCGTAGGACTTGTGTTTGTGCTGATAACGCTGGTGTTCGGTATGCTGTCCAGTAACGTGCTGGGGGTAAATATCTCTGAGGCCGAGGCTGAGAACTACATTGCCGCCGTGCAGAGCGGGAATCTGGAGCGGGCGCTGCAGCTGATAGAGCGCATGATGCCGCCCACAGGAGCATATCTGATAGAGCTGCTTATTACGGTAGTGCTGTCGGTGGTGGGGGTTGGCTTCATTATATACTGTCTCAATGTGGCCAGACGCTCCGAGGCCGTTCTCGGCAATCTTATGGACGGATTCGGATTTCTGTTCAGGATAATCCTGCTGTATTTGCTGGAGGGCCTGTTTATCGCCCTGTGGTCGTGCCTGCTTATCGTTCCGGGCATCATAGCGCTGTACAGATACAGAATGGCCATATATATCATGATTGATGACCCGAGCCTGTCGCCGATGGAATGTATACGCCGTTCCAAGGCCATGATGAAGGGGCACAAGGGTGAGCTGTTCGGCCTTGACATCAGCTTCCTGCCGTGGATAATCCTGAACTCCCTGCCCATTGTGGGTTATGCCGTGATGGTAACTTCTCTCCCGTTCATGAACATCACGAGAGCACTGTATTATGATACACTGAAGCACTCCGGCGCCGAATTTGTACTGTGCGAAGAAAACGAACAATAGAACATGAACAGAATATACCCAACAGCCGCCCTTTTTTAAGGGCGGCTGAAGTTGTCTATGGAATATTATTTGACGGGGTCAAAGTCACGGCGCATCATCATGGCGACGATATTGCGCATCAGCAGAAGATGATACTCGCAGTTATTACCGCATGGGATAGCAGCTCTTGCACCGTCGAAGACCAGCAGCTTCAGACCGGGAGCCGCTTTAAGGACATAGATCATACTGTGCCCCTTGTCAAAGGAGAAGACCCGGCCTTTTTCAAGTACATTGACCTCCTCGCCGCTATCGCGCCATGCGACTGCGGCAGAACCCTCAACGACAGCGCACAGTAAATTACATTCCCCGTCCGGACATATCTCTTCTTCTCTGTCAAAGACCAGCACGCGGCCGGACATACAGTTGAGACAGTGGCACAGACCGTCGAGACCCAGACCTTCAAAGACGGGGGAGTCGGGAACCGCTTCAAGAGCGTCATTATGGGAAAATGATTTCATTACTAATCCTTTGTCAGTTCTTCAGAATTGCCTCCACCATGCTCTCGGCGGTGATCTCCTCGGAGCGGATGAAAGGCAGGGTGTATCTTGCGGAGAGCGCCCCGGCGGTGATCTCGCCTATGCAGACACATTTTGCGCCGGCGGGTACCGACTTGTGAATACTGAAGTATTCTTCAACCCCTCCGGCGGAGGAGAAACAGATGTAGTCGGTGCCGGGGAGCATCGCCGCAGCAGCCTCGGACACACACTGATCGGAGACAACTGTGTAGGAACGGATGTCGCATACATCCATCCTGCCCTCAAGCCTGTCCCTGAGCTCCTCAGAACCCATGGCAGAGCGGTAGAGATATATTCTATCTCCGTCCTTGTGGGTGCTCAGCAGCAGGTCGGCGAGAGAATCGGTCGTGAACTTCTCCGGGCAGAAATCGGCCTGAATACCATAGGAGGCCAGAACCCTTGCACTGGCAGAGCCTATGACGGCAAATCTGCAGGCGGAGAGTCTGCGTATATCGACACGCTGCTCGGCGAGATTTTTGAAAAATACACGCACTCCGTTGCCGCTGGTAAAGACTATTGTACCGGGCTTTACGGTCATCAGCTTCAGGTCAAAGCCGCCCAGCTCCTTTACCACCGAGCGCTGTGCCTGAAATACATCGGCACCCAGCGCAGAGAGCTGAGAGCGCAGCTTGTGGGCTGTTGAGTCAGTGCCGGTGAGAGCGATCTTTCTTCCGCTCAGGGGCAGCCTTACCGTCGGGGAGTAGTCAAGTCCTGCGGTCTTTCCTACCACGATGACGGCAGGGGAGAGGACCCTGGCCTCGCGGGTCTTCCCGGGTATATCAGCCAGAGCCGCACGGACTACTGCCGGATTGGGGGAATTGCCTCCGGAAATGACAGCGGCCGGAGTACGTGGGTCAAGACCTCCGGCAATGAGTCTTGCGGATATAAGCTCCAGCTTTGAGAGCCCCATGAGAAATACGAGAGTTCCGGGCAGCTTTGCCAGAGCCTCCATATAGTCGGGCAGACCGTCAACGGTGTCGGCAGTGTGAGCGGTGATCACATGAAAACTGCGGCTGAGACCGCGGTGAGTCACCGGGATACCGGCGGCGGCAGGAATCGCTATGGACGAGGAGATGCCGGGGACTTCTTCGTACTCAATGTCATTTTTCTTCAGTTCTTCTATTTCTTCTCCGCCGCGGCCGAAAACAAATGGGTCGCCTCCCTTGAGACGGACGACGGTTTTGTTCTCCAGTGCCTTGCGGACGATCTCGGCGTTGATCTCGCTCTGAGGCGCGGAGTGATTGCCGCTGCGCTTGCCCATGTATATTTTTTCGGCATCCGCGGGCGCCAGAGACAGCAGCTCCGGGGCGATGAGATCGTCATAGATGAGCACTTCGCAGCTTTCTATCAGCCTCCGGCCGCGAACGGTTATCAGGTCTGCATCGCCGCAGCCCGCGCCTACCAGATACACTCTGCCCTTATCAGCCATTGACTTTAGCTCCTTCAATGATTTCGGTAAGCTCCTCCTGAGTGAGATCCCTCTGAAGCTCCATGCAGCGGGTAAAGAGCTCCTTGAATATGCGGGCGCGGACCTCCTCTGTATCGACCCTGTCCCTGATGACGGGGCGCAGGGAGTCAAGATACTCTATGAGCCTCGGCAGAGAGTCGGGCAGCATTTCCTCCACCCGCTCACGGCACCAGATGGCCGCCGTGGGGCTGGCGCCGCCGGTACAGATGCCGATGCTCATTTTACCCTTCTTAATGAGAGAGGGAAACAGGAAGGAACACTCCTCACGGTCGTCGACCACATTTACGGGGATCTTCCTGTCCCGACAGAGAGAGGAGATCCTGTGATTCAGCTTTCTGTCATTGGTAGCGGCTATGACCATATCCTGACCCTTGAGCATACTTGCGGAAAAGGATGCCATGATGAAGTCGGAAGCGCCGGCTGACAGAATTTCCGGGTCGATCTCGGGAGCGGCAACAGTGATATATGCCCCGTAGGGTATCAGCTTTTCCAGTTTCCGCAGAGCGACCTTGCCGCCGCCCACTATAAGGACATTTTTGTTCTTCAGCTCAACGAACATGGGGAAATATGACATATTATGTAAACCTATCTTTCACAGTAAATTTCCATGCGCAAAATATGCGCCACGATAAATGAAAGCTTAGTGCGCATGGGGATTTTTTCTCATCCGTTCCGGTTGCCGTGAAAGCTTCGAGGAACGGGAGATTTATAATAATTACTATTGGGAAGCGTAGCTTTCATAGTAATAATGCGTTCCCGTGTCGGTACGGACACGGCGGAATTTAATATTGAATACACTGTCTATAAGACCGGACGAAAAGACCTCCTCAGGAGTACCGTCAGAGACGATACCGCCGCCGTTGAGCAGCAGCACACGGTCGGCGCAGCTCATGGCAAGGCACAGGTCGTGGAGGACGAGTACAACGGCCTTGCCCTCATCGGCGAGCATACGGGCGGTGTTCATCACACCCAGCTGATGCTCCACATCCAGATATGTGGTGGGCTCATCCATAAACACGGTCTCCGTATTCTGACAAAGAGCCATTGCCAGATAAACCTTCTGCCGCTGGCCGCCGGAGAGCTCCGGCAGATTCCGGTCGGAGAGCTCCGCACAGTCAGCCCGCTCCATAGCCGAGCGGGCCGCGTCGTGATCCTCCCTCCGGTATCGGCGGGGATAGCTGAGATATGGGAAACGGCCGTGGAGGACCATTTTTTTTGCGGTTATATTCGGAGTAGGCCGGGACTGGGCCATGTATGACATCTTGCGGGCTATTGCACCGGGGGAGAGGGAGGCACTGTCCTCGCCGTCGATCAGTATGGAGCCGGACAGCTTTTCCTGCAGACCCAGAACGGTGCGGATAAGGGTACTTTTCCCGCTACCGTTGGGACCGAGTATAACAGTCAGCTCACCGGGGCGGAAGGAAACATTTATATGGTGCAGTATGGTGTCTCTGCCATAGCCTGCACTGAGATCACGAAGCTCAATCAATTCTGCGCCCTCCTCTCTGACGGATAAGGAGCCAGATAAAGAACGGCCCTCCGATAAGAGAAAGAACTATGCCGACGGACAGCTCATAGGGGGCAAAGACCACTCGGGAAAAGGTGTCGCACAAGGTCAGCATGGCAGCACCGCTGAGAGCGGAGCCGATAAGAAGGGGTCTGCTCTCCTCACCGAGGAGGGAGCGGACGATGTGCGGGACGATAAGCCCCACAAACCCCAATAGCCCCGCAAAGCTCACTGCCGCACCGGCGAGAGCGGCGGCCAGAGCCAGGGCGATGGTGCGCATAAGCTTCGCGTTGAGACCCAGACTCTTTGCGGTGTCTGCGCCGAGAGAGAGAATATCGAGCTCGCCTGACAGAGTGAGCAGGATAATGAAAGCGGGGATAATGACCCAGAGAGAGGGCGTCACCCTGCTCATGGGCAGATTTGAAAAGCCGCCGATGCGAAAGTCGGAATAACCGTTCAGGGCATCGGGCACGAAGGACACCACAGCGTCGATAATTGCGGAAAAAATGCTGCTGACGGCTACGCCGGACAGTACCAGCGTGATCTTTGACGCGCCGGTCTTCTCGGCGATGAACAGTACCAGCATCACACCCAGCAGAGCCCCCATAAATGCGAACAGGGGATAGAGTCCGATGAGAGATGGGAAAAAAGCACTGCATATTGCCACGGCCATACCGGCGCCGGAGTTGACACCGATGATATTGGGAGCCGCCAGAGGATTGGACAGCACCGACTGAATGACCGCACCTGCCACAGCCAATGCCATACCCGCAAGGAGGCATCCGCAGGTTCGAGGCACACGGGCAAAGAGGATTATCTGCTTTTCCACCGTATCCGGCGTGCCGGTAAAGATGGCGGAAACGGTGTCACGCAGGGAGACGCTGACGCTGCCGAGACACAGACTGAGGACGGCGGCGATCAGGGTCATTGCCGCCATGATCGGCAGTATTATTCTTTTATTGCGCCTCAGGGTAGAGGATATCTGCCAGCTTTTCATAAGCTTCTCCCCATCTGTCATTGGGTTTGATATTGTACAGGGCGTGCTCCAGAGTATGGAAGCGGCCCTCTCTGACCGCAGTCAGATTTTGCCATGCGGGATTATCGAGAAGAGTCTTCTGAAGGGTGTCCATAGCCCCGGCGGGATCGGAGCCCTGAAGAACCGCAAAGATATAATCGGGGTCTGCCTTTATTATGGCCTCAAGGCTCAGATCCTCCAGAAGAGACACATCGCTGTCGGCAATGTTTACACATCCCAGATCCCGCAGCATCTCGCCCAGCAGAAAGTCCTTGCTGCCCTTGACCTTGCAGCTTGAGCCGGTGGAGCGCATACACAGTACGGTGGGAGCACTGCCGTCGGCTCTGGCGATCGAAGCATCCGCAAGGGCTTTGACGCTTTCACCGTAGGTATTGTAGTTCTCCGCATTTCCCGTGAGCTCAGTACAAATATAGAGCATATTCAGGTAATCGTCAATGTGCTGAACATCAAAATATGCCGCAGGAATTCCGGCGCTGTTGAAGGTGTCAAGCAGAGCCGTGTCGGCTTCCGTGTTGCAGCTTGCCAGAATAAAGTCAGGCCGGGCGGACAGGAGCTTTTCCAGACTGGGCTCTTTCACGGTGCCGAGATTTATTACATCATCGCCGAGACCCAGATCAAATGATGTCCAGCTGTCATCAGCCGCGGCCACCAGAGTGTCCCTGCCTCCGGCGAGACACCATATGTCCGCGAAGCTGCCGATAAGGGCGGCAACACGCCGGGGTCTGTCAATACTGAACTCACGGCCCAGATCATCGGTAAACCGTATCTGCTCCTGTTGGGCATCCATCGTCCCGGGCTCGGACTTTTCCGCCCTGCCGCAGGCGCACAGGCTTATACATAAAGACAGAATACAAAGAAAGGAGATCAGTTTATTCATAATAATTATCACCCGTATCTACTATAACACAAAGCCGGAGATTTCGTAAAATACTATTACAATGATACTTGCGATAAGAACAAACCTATGGCAGGACAATTATAAACGGGTTTTATTTATAAAAACAGAGAATTATCAAAAAATATCGGTTTTTATTATTATTCTCCTAATAATGTCTTGATTTCTTCATAAGCATATATTATACTGAGCACAGTTCTTATACCATACCAAGAACTATCAGGTTACTATGATAAGGTAGTAAACCGAAGAGCTCTAACGCCCCATTTTTATGGGGCGTTATCTCTTTTTTATGTTCCTTTTTGGTGTTGCCTTGAATAAAAGTATAGTGTAATATAAAAGTATAATAGCTTTGGAGGTACGCGATGAGACCTTATGCAATAGGATTGGATGTAGGCATAACTTCTGTGGGCTGGGCCGCGCTTGCGCTCGATGAAAAAGAAATGCCATGTGGTATAATCGACATGGGCTCCCGAATATTTGATGCCGCTGAACAGCCCAAAACCGGTGAATCGCTTGCGGCACCGCGGCGGGACGCCCGCAGCAGCAGACGCAGACTGAGACGACACAGACACAGAAACGAAAGGATCCGTGCGCTTATTGTCAGGCAAGGTGTGCTGTCGGATGAAGAACTCAGCCGACTTTATGAAGGTGAGCTTGATGATATTTACACTCTTCGCGTCTCAGCGCTTGACCGCAGAGTAACGAACGAAGAGCTGGCGAGGATACTTATCCACATTTCCCAAAGGCGCGGCTTCAGGTCAAATCGGAAGAAAGCCTCAACGAAGGAAGACGGAGCTATTCTTGAGGCCGTAAACGAGAACATAAAACGGATGGAGGAAAAAGGATACCGTACAGTGGCGGAAATGCTCCTGCTGGACGGTGACTTTTCGGAGCACAAGCGCAACAAAGGCGGGAACTATATAACCACGGTCACCAGAGACATGGTAGCGGACGAGGTGAAAACCGTTTTCGCCGCGCAGCGTGAGCTGGGGAACAGTACGGCATCGCCTTCTCTGGAAGAGGCATATCTTGAAATCTTGCTTGGTCAGCGTTCTTTTGATGAGGGGCCGGGAGGCAATAGCCCTTATGGGGGAAATCAGATCGAACGCATGATCGGCCGGTGTACATTTTTCCCGGAGGAGATGAGAGCGGCAAAGGCAACATATTCTTTTGAATATTTTACTCTGTTGGAGAAGATCAACCATATTCGTCTGCTGTGTGACGGAGTGAGTTTGGAGCTGACCCCGACGCAGAGAAGAACTCTTATCGAACTGGCCCATGATACCGCCGACCTGAACTACGCAAAGATCAGGAAGGCGATCGGCGTATCACCCAAACAGCGGTTTAATATGCTCCGCTACTCTGCCGAAAAGAGTGTAGAGGAGATCGAGAAAAAGGAGAAATTCAACCACCTGAAAGCGTACCATGAGATGCGGAAGGCGTTTGAGAAAGCCGCCAAGGGAAGCTTTGAGCTGCTGCCTGTCTCAAAGCGAAATGCCATCGGCACGGTGCTCACTATATACAAGACCTCTGGTAAAATCAGAGAAAAACTCGCGGAGGCCGATCTTGAGAAAAGCGAGATCGACATTGCCGAGAATATCGGAAACTTCTCAAAATTCGGTCATCTTTCCGTAAAGGCCTGCGATCTGCTGATCCCGTTTTTGGAGCGGGGGATGAAGTATAATGAGGCGTGCGAGGCGGCGGGGATCAATTTCCGCGGTCATGAGGATTCCGGGCGGGAGCATCTCCTCCATCCGACTGAGGACGATTATGCCGACATCACAAGCCCGGTCGTCAAGCGGGCAGTCTCCCAAACGATCAAGGTGCTCAACGCTATCATCCGCAAGCAGGGCTGCAGCCCAACCTTTGTCAACATCGAGCTTGCCCGTGAGATGGCAAAGGATTTCAGAGAACGGAAGCAGATCGAGAAAGAGAACAGCGAAAACCGCGCAAGGAACGAAAAGCTTCTGGAACGCATCAAAACGGAGTATGGGAAGAGCAATCCCACCGGTCTTGATCTGGTGAAGCTGAAGCTGTATGAAGAGCAGCAGGGTGTCTGCGCTTATTCCATAAGGCAGATGTCTCTGGAAAGATTGTTTGAGCCCAATTACGCGGAGGTCGACCACATTATTCCTTACAGTATGAGCTTTGACGACAGCTATAATAACAAAGTACTGGTACTGACCGAGGAAAACCGTAATAAAGGAAACCGCCTGCCTCTGCAATATCTGACGGGACAGCGCAGGGATGATTTTATAGTCTGGGTAAACAGCAGCGTCCGCAGCTACCGGAAGAGGCAGAACCTTCTGAAAGAGAGCTTCACGGAGGAGGATGAGAAAAAGTTCATTGAGCGCAATCTGCAGGATACTAAAACTATGTCCCGTTTTCTGTACAATTACATCAATGACAATCTTGAATTCGCGGAGTCTGCCTCAGGAAGAAAAAAGAGGGTGACTGCGGTGAACGGCGCTGTTACATCTTATATGCGTAAGCGATGGGGAATAACACAGATCCGCGAGGGCGGTGATCTGCACCATGCCGTTGCCGCGGTCGTCATCGCCTGCGCAACGGACGGCCTTATCCGGCAGATATCACGCTACTCTGCATACCGGGAATGCCGGTATACTCAGACGGACTTTTCCGCCATTGCCGTTGATCCGGCCACCGGCGAGGTCGTGCAGGAATTCCCATACCCGTGGCCGCATTTCCGTGATGAACTGAATGCAAGACTCTGCAACGATCCTGCCCGCGTGATAAACGATCTTAAGCTTCCGTTTTATATGAACAGCGGTGAAGCTCTTCCCGGTCCGCTGTTCGTGTCGCGTATGCCGAAGCGCAAAGTGACCGGCGCGGCGCATAAGGATACGGTCAAGAGTCCCAAACTGCTGGACGAAGGATATTCCGTAGTTAAGCGGGCATTAACTGATCTGAAGCTGAAGGACGGCGAAATCGAGAATTATTACATGCCGCAGAGCGATACGCTGCTATACGAAGCCTTGAAAGCACAGCTCATAAGGTTTGGCGGGGATGCGAAGAAGGCCTTTGCCGAGCCGTTTCGCAAGCCGAAGAGCGACGGAACACCGGGGCCGCTTGTCAACAAGGTGAAGCTGTGCGAGCCCACCACCCTGAATGTTTCCGTGCACGGCGGGAAAGGCATAGCAGATAACGACTCCATGGTGCGGGTCGATGTGTTTTCTTCCGGCGGAAAGTACTATCTCGTTCCAATCTATATTGCGGATACGCTGAAAGAAGTGTTGCCGAACAAAGCGATCACAGCGCATAAGCCCTATGCCGAATGGCCGGAAATGGACGAAAAGGATTTCCTCTTCTCGCTCTATCCCAATGATCTTATCCGTGTATCGCACAAAACAGGCATTGCCCTGACCAGAACTCAAAAAGAAAGCACTCTTCCCGAGAAGCTGGAAGGGAAAACCTTTATGCTGTATTACGGTGGGGCAGATATTTCATCAGGGACGATTTCCTGCATAAACCACGATGAGTCATACGGTACTCGTGTGGGAGTAAAGACCCTCCAAGGTCTTGAAAAATACACGGTAGATGTACTCGGAGAATACCATCCGGTGGGGAAGGAAGTCAGACAGGGATTCAGCAAGAAGAAAGGTTGAGTATATGGCATTCAGAAATATCGTGATCGAAAGCCCGGCCCATATTTCCGTAAAAAACAGCCAGCTTATTATTAAAACGGACACAGAGCACTCTGTGGCCGTCGAGGATATTTCTGCCCTTCTGCTGGAAAGCCGCCAGTCAACTATTACAACAGCCGCACTGTCCGTTCTGGGACAGTGCGGCTGTGCCGTCTTTACTTGTGATGAAAAGCACCTGCCCTGTGCTGTCCTGACCGGGTTTTCTCAGCATAGCAGGGAATACGCCGTGCTGAAAAGCCAGCTGAATGCCGGTGAAGTATTGAAAAAACATCTCTGGCGTGAGATCGTGGCGGCAAAAATCAGGAATCAGGCGAAATGTCTTGCCTATACCGGTAAAAACGATGCCGGCCTTTCCGCTATGGCGGAAAGCGTCCGCTCGGGGGACAGCGGGAATGTGGAGGCTGCCGCGGCGCTGAGGTACTTCCCGGCGCTGTTCGGACGGGGCTTTACGCGCGGCTATGACAACGGCATTAACGCGGGCCTGAATTACGGCTATTCTATCCTGCGCGGATATGTGGCCAGATGTCTGGCCGTTTACGGTTTCCTCCCGGTGCTGGGGCTGCACCACAGCAGCGAGCTGAACAACTTCAATCTGGCTGATGATCTGATGGAACCGTTCCGCCCGGTAGTGGATTTGCTGGTTTCCACACTGTTTGATGAAGATACCGGCCTCACTCCGCAGAACAAGCGGCTGCTTTTTAATTGCCTGAATCTTGACATCTTGTCCGGAGGTCAGCACCACAGCGTTGCCTACGCGATAGAAAGAGAGGTACAAAGCCTTGCCCGCTCTTTATCGGAGGGCGAGAGCTGTTTGATCCTCCCGGAACTGCTTGAACTGAAGCAGCACAGCTATGAATAAGTTTATGAGGATCATGGTGTTTTTTGATCTCCCGGTGAAAACAAAGGCCGAACGCAGGGAGGCGACCCGCTTCAGAAATTATCTGCTGAACGACGGCTACCACATGATCCAGTACTCGGTTTATGCCCGGGTCTGCAACGGAACGGACGCGGTCGAGAAGCACAGAAGTCGGCTTAAGCGAAATCTGCCGGATAACGGATCAATAAGAATGCTCGTTATTACTGAAAAACAATATGAGGCCATAGACATACTGCTCGGCAATCTCACACAGGCCGACGACAGCTTCCAGTGTGAGCAATTATCTATTTTCTGAAAAAACAAACCCTGTTCAATCCATTGACTGAACAGGGTTTGTTCGTAACCGCTCAATATCCGCCTTTCTACAGCGTCGCACATAGAATGATCCGGACAGCTCTTTTTGAGCTATCCGGATCAAATTATTCTTTATGAGATTTCCAAACAGAAGCGGCGTTTTGCATTCGCCTGCTCCATGGCA
>JAZUJF010000092.1:0-3043 GCA_045642585.1 Candidatus Limivicinus sp. | reverse complement strand
GCAGGAATACTTTGTGTATTGCAAGAAAAAGTGACTAAATGATAAGTGAGCGTCCAAATCTTTGATTTGGCTTACGCGAACTTACACAGAGGGGGGCACATTTTATCCGGTAGATGCCGTAGGCGTATTATGCGGTGGTGCCTTAAGAAAAAGTCGCCTGCTTATATTGCAGGCGACAGCTATACAGGGAGATTATCAATATGAGCGGAAAAATCGAGATCGTATTGGGCGACATCACAAAACAGAGCGTGGATGCCATTGTCAACGCCGCAAACTGCTCTCTGCTGGGCGGAGGGGGAGTTGACGGAGCTATTCACAGAGCGGCCGGCCCCGAGCTTCTTAAAGAGTGCCGTACTCTGGGCGGCTGTGAGACCGGCAAGGCCAAGATCACAAAAGGCTACCGTCTCCCGGCAAAGTATGTCATACATACTCCGGGTCCCGTCTGGCACGGCGGCAGCGGCAGAGAGGAGGAGCTTCTTCGCTCCTGCTACATCTCCTGTCTGACCCTTGCATCCGAAAACGGCTGTAAATCGGTTGACTTCCCGTCCATCAGCACAGGAGTGTACAGCTTCCCGCTGGATCTGGCCTCCCGCATCGCAATTACCGCCATCTCCGATTATCTCTCGGAAAACACCGGAATTGAGCGTGTGCGCATGGTGTGCTTTGATGAGAGAACAAAGAGATATTACGATACTGCGCTGGAGATGATGGGATGAATAAACGCATACTGAAGCTGCAGTATAATTCACCGGTAATACTGAGCTTTGCCTTCATCAGCCTTGGCGCGCTGCTGCTGGACTATCTCACAGGCGGCGCCACTACCGCTGAATTCTTCTCCGTTTACCGCTGCTCATTGCTGGATTTCTGGGCATATCCCAGATTCTTTCTCCATGTTATGGGTCACAGCGGTTACAGCCACTATATCGGCAACATGATGATGATCCTTGTGGTGGGCCCTCCCATGGAGGAGAGATACGGGAGCAGGGCCATACTCTGGGCGATGGTTGTGACGGCCTTTGTGTCCGGCGTTGTACATTTTCTGTTCTTCCCCGGAACGGCACTGCTCGGCGCATCGGGCATAGTGTTCATGCTCATTGTGATGTCATCCCTGTCCGGAATGAAGAACGGCTGCATTCCCATCACCCTCATACTCGTTGTGGTTCTGTATCTGGGAAGAGAGATCCTTGACGGAGTAATGCTCCGGGACAACATCTCACAGCTGACCCATGTGGTGGGCGGTATCTGCGGTGCGCTGCTGGGAATGACCATGAGAAATTAGAGCTTATGAATGATGAATTGAAAAATAAAGAGCCGCTGCTTGTCAGCGCGTGCCTTCTGGGCTTTGACTGCAAATATTCCGGAGGCAGCAACTCCATAGGCGAAGCGGTTATCGCCGACTTAAAGGAGAAATATCGCGTGATCCCGGTCTGCCCGGAATTTTCCGGCGGACTGCCCACTCCCCGTGACCCCAGCGAGCGGATAGGGGACAGGGTAATGAGCGATCACGGCGCCGATGTGACAAGTGAGTTTGAGCGGGGCGCACACTTCGCCCTGACGCTGTGCCGGCGCTTCGGCTGCAGGAAGGCGCTTCTCAAGGAGCAAAGCCCGTCCTGCGGCTTTGGCATAATATATGACGGCACTTTTACCGGAAAACTGATTCCCGGCGATGGCGTCACCGCACAGCTGCTGGCTGAAAACGGCATCCGTATCATCGGCGAAAAGCAGGTAAATACTATCCTCCAAAAATAATTTGCGGAATACTGTTTCGGTCAGGTTTCCGTTTCGATATCTGTCACGGAAACCTCGTAGGCGGTTTTTTCCACGGCGCCGTCGTCTGTGACCTTTATGTACTGCCGTGACTGGATGCGCCCTTTTATGAGCACCTGAGTACCGACGGTCCACCCGGCGCACTCCTGAGCTCTCACGCCCCAGCAGATGCAGGGCAGATAGTCCGAGCGGCCGTAGCGACGGTTGACGGCCACCATGAGGTCACATATATCCCGCCCCATAGGGGTGGTGCGCAGCTTTGGCTCCTTGCAGAGCGTGCCCCGAAGCCGGACCTCGTTGCTGTCCTCAAGGTCGCAGAACTCCATCTCCTTCGCCAGCACCGTTATCACAAGCCTCGCACCCTCGCCCCGGCGGTTATTGTAGGTGCGAAGCTCTCCGGTGAGATACAGCTTATCTGCCTCCTGTACCGCAAGGCGGGCAAGCTCACGCTCCCGCACAACGATGTTTATTATGTCGGTATTGCCTGACAGACGCATTATCTCAAGAGGAAAGGTATAGAAATCCTCACCTCTGCTTGTATGGGAATACACCGGGCGGGAACAGATCGTTCCGCACAGTCTGGTCTGATTATTCTCTTGTACCATGTCCATTTGATTGCCGTCCTTTCTGCCGCGTTACTGTTAGTCGGATGGTCAATCATATTCCTGCGGTGCTGTGGATTATTACCTGCAGCTTTCAGCTTCATTTGATATTGGCGGTGTAATATGTCACAGATAAGATTGGATAAATATCTCGCTGACCTGGGGATCGCATCCCGGAGCGAACTCAAACAGATCATACGCTCCGGCAGAGTCAGCGTTGACGGAGTGCCGGTGACGGTGCCGGAGGCAAAGCTTGACGGCGAGGTAAACCGGGTCACTCTTGACGGTCAGGCCATGAATTACAGCGAGTTTAAATACTATATGCTCAATAAGCCTGCGGGTATCGTCACGGCAACCGAGGACAGAAAACAGAAGACCGTACTTGACCTGCTGACTCCCGAGATGCGCCGCATGGGACTTTTCCCTGTGGGAAGGCTTGATAAGGACACCTCCGGTCTGCTGCTGCTGACAAACGACGGGGAATTCGCGCACAGGGTCATCTCGCCCAAATCGGAGATCGAGAAGGTGTACCGGGCAAGGGTGGACGGCATTCCCGACGAATCGGATGTAAAGGCATTCAGAGAGGGGATAACTCTGCGGGACGGACTGCGCTGTCTGCCGGCAAGGCTGGAGCTTCTCGGCGGAAGCGAGTGCCTTGTTGCCGTTATGGAGGG
>JAZUJF010000091.1:0-4037 GCA_045642585.1 Candidatus Limivicinus sp. | reverse complement strand
CGCTCATGGCATAGGGCATATAGTTCGTCTCCAGAGTCTCGGTGATAGGCTGACTCACCACCTCGGCGCGAAGTCCCACCACATCCGGGTTTGTGAATGTTTTCTTTTCCTGTTCCTTTTTTCTTGCCATTTCAATACACTCTAATACCGATTACTTGTGCTTCTTTGTTTTGCCGCCGGTGATAAGGTTATAGTGGCAGCGGGGGCACTTGTCGATGGCAAGCATCCCGAGGAAGATGACCTTCCCGCAGTGTGGGCAGCGGCAGAAGCGGATAATGCAGACTACCGCGGTAATAAACAGCGCCGCGGTTATGGCGATGGCGATGGCCTGCTGGTATGTACCCTCCCCAAACAGGAAGCTGCCCACACAGCAGACGGCCATGGCGATCAGCAGTTTCTTGACAAGGTCTCTTCCGTAGACAAAGTCGGTTCCGTGCTTTGAGTTCATATCCTGTTCTCCCTTACGAAATATCGGCCATATCCAGATACTTGTATCCGAACTCGGCAATATGATTTTTTCTGCCCTCAAGATTGTCCCCCAGCAGCAGCTCAAAGGTCTCGGCCATCTGCTGTGCGTCCTCGGGCATGACCTTTATAAGCCGCCTTGTGTCCGGGTTCATGGTGGTCATCCACATCATCTCCGGATCGTTTTCACCCAGTCCCTTACTGCGGTTTATACTGGCCTTGGCGCCCTTCAGGCTCTCCACTATCTCGGCCTTCTCTCTGTCGGAGTAGGCGAAATAAGTCTTGCCTCTGCTCTCTATTTCATACAGAGGGGACTCGGCGATATACACGAAGCCCTCCTGAATGAGGGTGGGCACCAGACGGTAGAGCATGGTGAGGATGAGCGTTCTTATCTGGAAGCCGTCAACATCGGCGTCGGTACAGATTATGATCTTGTTCCAGCGGAGGTTTGATATATCGAAGCTTGAAAGCTCCTTGGCGTGCTTGTCCCTGACCTCCACGCCGCAGCCCAGCACTTTCAGGAGATCTGTTATGACATCGCTCTTGAATATGCGCACATAGTCGGCCTTGAGGCAGTTGAGGATCTTGCCGCGCACAGGCATGATGCCCTGAAATTCGGCGTCTCTGGACTGCTTGCAGGCACCCAGGGCGGAGTCGCCCTCCACGATGTATATCTCTCTCCTGTCCACATCCTTGCTGCGGCAGTCAACGAACTTCTGCACCCGGTTAGACAGGTCGATGCTGCCGGTGAGCTTCTTCTTCATGCCCAGCCGGGTCTGCTCGGCCTTCTCGCGGCTGCGCTTATTCACGAGCACCTGATCGGCGATCCTGTCGGCATCGGCCTTGTTCTCGATAAAGTACACCTCAAGCTGGCTCTTGAAGAACTCGGTCATGGCCACCTGAATGAAGCGGTTATTTATGGCCTTCTTCGTCTGGTTCTCATAGGAGGTCTGGGTGGAGAAGCAGTTTGTCACCAGCACGAGACAGTCCTGAATGTCCTGAAACTTGATGGCCGTCTCGTTTTTCTGGTACTTGTTCTGCTGCTTTATATAGCTGTCTATGGCCGAGGTGAAGGCAAGCTTTGCCGCCTTATCCGGGGCGCCGCCGTTTTCAAGCCAGGAGGAGTTATGGTAATACTCCAGAATATTGACCCTGTTGGAGAAACAGAAGGCCGCCGACAGCTTCACCTTGTATTCGGGCTTATCCTCACGGTCACGGCCCTTTCGCTCGGCGGAGATGAACACAGGCAGGGTCAGACCGCTGTCCCCGGAAAGCTCGGTGACATAGTCCATGATGCCGTTTTCATATACATAGTCCCGGGTCTCGAATTTTCTGTCCTTCTCCAGTCTGAGCCGGAAGGTGATGCCGGCGTTGACCACAGCCTGACGGTGGAGCACATCGTCAAAATAGCTTTCGGGGATGTTTATGTCGGTAAAAACCTCTCTGTCCGGCTTCCAGCGGATGGTGGTGCCGGTCTTTTTCCGGTCGGCGGGCTCGACGGTCAGCTCCTCTCCCTTTTTGCCCAGTACCTTGCCCTTCTTAAAGTGGAGAGAATACTTGTTTCCGTCACGCCATACGGTCACATCCATATACTCGGAGGCGTACTGAGTGGCGCAGGAGCCAAGACCGTTAAGCCCCAGAGAGAACTCATAGTCTCCGCCGCCCGCGTTATTATATTTGCCGCCCGCGTATAGCTCGCAGAAAACAAGCTCCCAGTTGAAGCGCTTCTCATTCGGGTTCCAGTCCAGAGGGCAGCCGCGGCCGTTATCCTCTACCTCGATAGAGCCGTCCTCATAATAGCTGAGTGTTATCAGCTTGCCGTATCCCTCCCGTGCCTCGTCAATGGAGTTGGAGAGGATCTCAAACACGGCGTGCTGACAGCCGTCCAGTCCGTCAGAGCCGAAAATGACCCCCGGACGCTTTCTCACTCTGTCCGCACCCTTGAGCTGAGATATACTGTCGTTGCCGTAGCTCGGAGTGGTATTGCTCATGTAATGACCTCGCAAAACTTGGATTTATATGTATTAACGCACATTCTATGACTATTATACCTTATATAGTATACCACAAATATAAGGGATTGCAAGTATTGTGATAATACAGCAAAAGGGAGGAATGAAAAAACATTCCTCCCCGTGGCGGAAGCCGGCAAAAAACACCCCGCCGCTTGACAATTTCCCGTTTTCGTTGTATCCATATATAGGAAAGCGATCCGGCGGCCTGTCTCTCTTGCCGCCCGGTACTGTTGTCCGATGCTATTATCTGCGTATGAACGCGTATTAATCATGTATTTTTTGCCATCATAAGGAGTTTTCAGATGATCACAATAGTTCTCACCGCCGTTGCAGCAATACTGCTGCTGGTTCTGTTCTTCAAGATAATATCCGCTCCCATAAAGCTGATCTTCAAAATACTGCTGAACACTCTGGCTGGCTTTGTTATTCTCGTTCTGGTGAACATTGTCAGCGGATTTTTCGATTTTTCCATTCCCATCAATTTCCTGAACATGACCGTTGTAGGCATTATGGGCATCCCCGGAGCCGTTCTGCTTGTCATCCTGAAGCTCCTGATGTGATCAGGGGAATATCCTCTCCAGCAGCTCCGGTATCTCCGAAAGCGCTCTCACCTCATAGGTCGGGGCAAAATCGAAGGTATTTTCTTTCCCCTTCGGGTTAAACCAGCAGGTCATTATCCCCGCATTGACTCCTCCCCGGATATCGGAGGTCAGTGAGTCGCCGATCATTATGGTCCTCTTTAAGTCAATATCGGATATTTCATTGAAGCAGGCCCGGAAATAGTCCGGGCTTGGTTTATTTGTCTTCATTTTCTCGGAGACGAATATTTTTTCAAAATAATGCTCTATCGCGGCACTCTTCATCCGGCCTGCCTGAACTCTCGCCGTGCCGTTTGAGCAGATGAACATCCTGTACCTCCCGTCAAGCTTCTCCAGCAGCTCCTCCGCTCCCGGCATGAACCAATGACCGTAGGACAGGAGCTCCTCATACATCTCCTGAGCCTCCTCGCAGTCCCGCTGAACACCCAGCTCGTCGAACAGGATCTGAAATCTGCCCGTCAGCACCTCATGGCGGCTTATCTCGTTTCTCTCCCAGCGCTCCCACTGGGCGATATTGATGAGATTATAGCGGCGGAGGATCTCGGGGTCGGGCTCAATTTCATAGTGGATAAGGGTCTTGCTGAGAGCCGCCTCTTCAGCCTTGTCAAAGTTCAGTATCGTATTGTCCAGATCAAGAAGAACGACAGGTTTATTCATGGCGCAGCCCCTTTATCGCATCGCTGATCTGCTCAAGCTTCACGCCGCGGCTGGCCTTCACAAGCACCGCGTCGCCCTTATGAAGGAGCTTCGGCAGAGCGGCGATCAGCTCATCCTTACTCTCAAAAACGACGGCCCTGTCTCCCGCTCCGGCGGCGATATTATCCCTGAAGCTCCCGCAGCAGACCACAAGCTCCGCGCCCTGCTTGACCGCGTACCTTCCCAGCTCCCGGTGCATATTTTCGGAGTCAGCCCCCATCTCCAGCATATCCCCCAGAATACACACATGGCGTCCGGGCAG
>JAZUJF010000090.1:0-6937 GCA_045642585.1 Candidatus Limivicinus sp. | reverse complement strand
CCCAGCAAGACCTTCTCTCTGGCCGGTCTTGTGGGCTCCTATCATATCATTTACAACAGCCTCCTGCGGGACAGAGTCGTGAAAAACGGCGTTCTCAGCCATTATAACGACTGCAATGTTCTCTCAATGCACGCCCTGCTGGGCGCGTTCTCCCCGGAGGGAGAGCAGTGGTGCGACGAGATGCTCTCCGTCATTGCCGACAATGTGAGCTATGCCTGCGATTTCATCGGAAAGAATTTCCCCGGGGTCAGGGTCATGAAGCCTCAGGGCACATATATGCTGTATCTGGACTGCGGCGACTACTGCCGGGAGCGCAGTGTGACGATACGCGAGCTCCAGCGCCGGGGTGTGGAGTGCGGTGTGGTGTGGCAGAACGGCGAGGACTTCTGCATGGAGAACACTATCCGTATGAACCTGGCCCTGCCGAGGTCTCTGCTTACAGAGGCATTCGACAGACTGAAACAATACGCTTTTATATGAGCGGACAGCACACGGGGCACCGGAAACAGTATTCCGGACCCTGTGACCCATACTGTTCCGCTCTTGACAAGCACCCCTGTTCCGTGGTATCTTAAACGAGGATACATTTGAAGAAATGCTCTGATTCCCCGCTTTTGGGGAGTCAGGGCTTTGTTTTTGGAGACATTGGTATGAATAATTTTGATTACGATGTAATAATTGTGGGCGCCGGCCCCGGAGGAATTTTCTCCGCGTATGAGCTTACAAAGGATGCCTCCGGCCTCAGAGTCGGCGTGTTCGAGCTGGGTCAGCCGCTGGAAAAGCGCCGCTGCCCCATCGACGGAGAAAAGGTCAGATCCTGCGTAAAGTGCCCTGTCTGCTCTATCATGAGCGGTTTCGGCGGCGCGGGTGCCTTTTCGGTCGGGAAGGACAACATTACAAACCAGTTCGGCGGCACTCTGTATGAGCATATCGGCAAGGAGCAGGCTCTAAGGCTCATGCACTATGTGGACGAGATCAACCTGTCCCACGGCGGAGTGGGCACAAAGCTTTACTCCACCGCCAATTCCGCCATAAAGCGTATGTGTCTGCAAAACGGGCTTCATCTGCTGGATGCCAAGGTGCGCCATCTGGGAACAGATATAAACTATGTGGTGCTTCAGAATCTTTACGACGAGCTGAAGGAGAAGGTGGACTTCCGCTTCCGCACCGCCGTCACCGATGTTCAGCGTATGGAGGAGGGCTTCAGGATCTTTGCCGGCGAGGAGAGCTTCACCTGCCGCAAGTGCATAATCTCCGTGGGCCGCAGCGGCAGCAAATGGATGGAAAAGGTCTGTCAGGGCTTGAACATCCCCACTCTATCAAACCGTGTGGACATCGGCGTGCGTGTTGAGCTTCCCGCCGAGATATTCGCTCCTCTCACGGACGAGCTCTACGAGAGCAAGATCGTCTACCGCACCGACAAGTTTGAGGACATGGTGCGCACCTTCTGCATGAACCCCCACGGCGTGGTGGTCAACGAGAACACCAACGGCATCGTCACCGTCAACGGCCACAGCTATGTGGACAGGTCCAGACATACCGAGAACACGAATTTCGCTCTGCTTGTCTCCAAGCATTTCTCCCAGCCCTTCAGGGATTCCAACGGCTACGGCGAGAGCATCGCGCGCCTGTCCAATATGCTGGGCGGAGGCGTCATGGTGCAGCGCTTCGGCGATCTGGTGCGGGGCCGCCGTTCTACCGAGAAGCGCATCGAGGAGAACTTTGTCACTCCCACGCTTGCCGCCACTCCCGGCGACCTGAGCCTTGTGATCCCCAAGCGCATCCTTGACGGGATCATTGAAATGATATACGCTCTGGACAAGATCGCCCCGGGCACCGCAAACGACGACACCCTCCTCTACGGCGTAGAGGTCAAGTTCTACAACATGGAGGTGGAGATCGACGATGACCTCCAGACCGAGGCAAAGGGTCTGTATGTCATCGGTGACTGCTCCGGCGTTACCCACTCCCTGTCCCACGCCTCCGCCAGCGGCGTGTATGTGGCAAGACATATCCTGTCCCTGATGCAGGGTGATCGCTGAGTGAGCCGATGCGGGCATCCGCTTGACGGGAAATTGATCACCGCTTACCGGGCTTTACCGTTTTCCCCTTGATTTTTCAGGGTTTTCGGAGTATAGTCATGTGGCAACACCGCATAATGCGGCAAGAGCAGATACCGAGAGAAAATGGGTTCTGATGACGGCACTTTTTCGCAGGAATACTTTGTGTATTGCAAGAAAAAGTGACTAAATAAGTGCACATTTTATCCGGTAGATGCCGTAGGCGTATTATGCGGTGGTGCCATATAACTTTCTCCCCTATAAGGAGGTAAAGATGGCAAAGACCAAAGGTCAGAACTACATGCACGGCGCGGCCATACTTACTGTGGGCGTCATCATAATGAAGATACTGGGCTTCTTCTATAAGATCCCTCTGGGAAACATTCTGGGCGATGAAGGCTACTCCATGTTCATCTCCGCCTATAATGTTTACTTCGTGTTCTTCACTCTTGCGACCGCCGGTCTCCCGGTGGCGCTGTCAAGACTTGTAGCCGAGGCCGACGCAAACGGCCGTGTCCGTCAGGAGGAGAAGACCTTCCGGGTGGCGCTGGGCACCTTTGCTGTTATCGGCGTTGTGTTTGCGTCCATAATGTTCCTGTTCCCGGAGTGGCTGGCCGGAACATATCTTGAAAACCCCGATGCCGCCATGAGCGTGAAGGCCATGGCCCCGGCAATACTGCTTGTGTGCCTTGTGTCGGCCTACCGCGGCTATTGTCAGGGCAACGGCAACATGATCCCGACCACCGTTGACGAGGTGCTCGAGGTCCTGTTCAAGGTCATTTCGGGCGTGGTGATCTCATACTTCATCATGCGCGCGGGTCTGGGCCGTCCCATGGGCTCCGCGGGGGCCATTCTGGGCGTCTCGATCGGCTCTGTGGTGTCTCTGAGCTACATGGTGGTGTACAAGAAGCGCCACTACTCAGAGCTGTCCGCGGCCTATTCTGCGGGCATTCACGATCCCAATGACACGCCTGACGATGACGACACGGTGGACTCCACCGGCACCATCGTTAAGAACATACTCACCATCGGGCTTCCCATTGCCTTCGGCGCCTGCATTATGGCGCTCCTGAACTCCATCGACTCCAAGCTCTGCATGAACAGACTTCAGTCTGCCGCCGGCTTCAGCTATATGGAGGCCAAGGTGCTTTACGGCGTGTACGGCAAGGCCATGAATCTGTTCAATCTCCCCGCCGCTTTTATCACTCCCCTCACCATCTCCATCGTCCCCGCTATCTCCGGCGCTATCGCCAGAGGTGACAGGAAGAGCGCGGGCAAGGTGAGCGGGGACTCCATGCGTATCGCCGCGGCAATAAGCCTGCCCATGGGCGTGGGGCTTATGGTGCTGAGCAAGCCTATAATGGATGTGCTCTACCCCAACAGCAACGCCGCCGGCCCCGGACTTCTGACTATCATGGGTCTGGCGTCCTTCTTCGTATGTGTGGTGCTGATGGAGAACGCGGTGCTGCAGGCCTCCGGAAAAGAGAAGCTCACAATGATCACCATGATAAGCGGCGGTGTTGTGAAGATAATAGTCAACTGGTTCCTTGTGGCCCAGCGCGGCATTAATATCTACGGTGCCCCCGTGGGCACTCTGGTGAGCTATATCGCCATGGCGGTGCTCGATTACATCTTTATGTCCTTTACCCTGTCGGAGAGACCGAGGATAATAAAAGTATTTGCCCGCCCCGCCGTATGCAGTCTGCTGATGGGTGCCTCTGCCTGGGCAAGCTACGGGCTGTGCTCAAAAATCATCGGAGACGATACCCGCATCCGCGCTCTGCTCTCCATGATCCCGGCAATAGCTGTGGCAGTTATCATATACGCAGTCAGCGCAATTTGCCTCAGAACAGTCACTAAAGAGGATATGTCTCTCATTCCGGGCGGTGATAAGATCGCCAAAGTGCTCAGACTGCGTTAATTCCGAGTATTTTTCGCTTTAAGCTGGAAATAATACTTGATTAATAGCGGAGTTTGTGTTATTTTTTATACCGCTGTTTAGAACAGATACGCGAAAACGATGAGTTGCTCCCGAAATGATCGGGGAGCTCATTATTCAGTGGCTCAGACCACGGAAAAATTATCAGGAGGAATACACATGAATAAGACAGAATTGGTTGCAGCAGTCGCAGAGAAGACCGCTCTTTCCAAGAAGGACAGCGAGAAGGCAGTCAACGCCGTTTTCGAGGCAATTACCGCAGCTATGGTTTCCGGTGACAAGGTTCAGGTTGTCGGCTTCGGCGCATTTGAGGTCAAGGAGCGCGAGGCTCGCATTGGCCGCAACCCCAGGACCAAGGAAGAGATCGCTATCCCCGCAAGCCGCGTCCCCGCTTTCAAGGCAGGCAAGGCTCTCAAGGATGCCGTCGCAAAGTAATCTGTAAAAAAAGGATGGCTGTCGGATTTCGGCAGCCATCCTTTTTATACTTGTGCTGATTATAAGCAGGGTCATTATACTATATACATACACCCGCATCACCCGTTTCGGAGGTCATTATGAGACTCGACAAATATCTCAAGGTATCAAGACTTATAAAGCGGCGCAGCGTTGCAAACGACGCCTGCGACGCCGAGCATATATCAGTCAACGGCAAACAGGCCAAGGCGAGCTATCAGGTGAAGGTCGGCGATGTGATAGAGATCAGCTTCGGCAGCCGGACACTGAAGGTTGAAGTGGTTAATGTGAACGAAAACGCTTCCAAGTCGGAAGCTCCGGCAATGTACCGGGAGCTCTGATACTAAAACAGCAGCGCCATAAATAATACTGTCAGTCGCAAAACCGCTCGCCGTAGCAGTCACGGTCCAGACAGCCGGAGAAGGCGGTGAGAATATCGCTCATCTTTATGCTGTCGGCGGCGGGGGCCTCCAGCCGATCCGCGGCGATACTCTTGCCGAGGGACGCGCGAACCGTTGTGCCCTTACCCGGACGGCTCTCCAGAATGAGAGTGCCGTTATGAAGTCTCGCCGCCAGCCTTGCCGAGGTCAGGCCGAGACCCGCACCGGCCGTTATATCGGTGGTGCTTTTGCTGCAGCGGCATCTGTCAAACACGGTGTGGAGCTCCTCGGGCGGTATCCCGCAGCCGTCGTCATCCACGGCCAGTATAACCGTGCCCTTGTGGGTGATAAGGCTCGTGCCGATGCGTGTACAGCCGGAGTGGGTCAGCGCATTGGCAAGAAGCTCCATGAACAGCCGACACACCAGCTCATGGTCGGCGCACACGGGCAGAGTCGGCGGAAAGCTCACATGGATAAGATCTCTCTTCCCGAACAGTATTCCCACCGTGTCCACAATATCCAGAAGCTCCGGCACCAGATCGAACTGGGTGGGATGGAAGGGATAATTGCCGGAGGCGGCGCCGACTATCACGGACATGCTCCACGCATTTTTGTTGATGCGATGGTACATCATATTGATGTCCTTCAGCTTTTCAAGGCACTGACTGTCCCCGTTCTCCTGAGCGTGATCTCTTGCCAGCTCCAGACTCACATTCATGCCCATAAGGGTATTGCGCAGGGTATACAGGAACGACTCTCCCATGAGCTCCGTCGCGCTGTCGGCCGGGGAGAAAAAGACCGCCGTCACCGACTCATCGCCGCTCATGCGCATGATATACGGCCTGCCGCCTATGTTGACCTCACCGGTAAAGCAGGGAGACTGTATTTCCAGATACTGGCTGCCAAGGGCGGACTTGAGCCCTTTCCCTTTACACTTGCCCAGAAGGGACTCGGCGGCAGGGTTCATATAGCTTATTCTTCCGCTGTGCAGAAGCATGGCGGCCTCGGAGGACAGAGCCAGAAGCTCCGCAGACAGAGAGATCATGTCATCACCTCAAAAAGCAGTTATTTGTGTCACATTCTGTGACATTATAGCTCAAATGGACAAAATACACAATAGCGGTATAGGTTTTCCCCCTGCGAGCGGGCTATTTTCAGCACTATTTTCGGCGGAAAAACGCATTATTGTATTGCAATCGGTCAATATTATATGTTACAATTCGTATGTTAAGAAATAGGCATATGCTTGAACTCAGCCTCCGGCAAGAGGAAGTTTATGCCGCTTCTTACTGCAATATGTATTTCATTTTTAAATTGGAGGATATCTAAATGATCAAAGTTGGTATCAATGGTTTCGGCCGCATCGGTTCTCTGGCTTTCAGAGCAGCTATCAAGTCCGACGACATCGAGGTCGTTGCGATCAATGCTCCCGGCCATCCCGCTTCCCACATCGCATACTGCGTAAAGTATGACACCGTTCACGGCCGCTTCGACGGCGAAGTCGTCGGCAACGATGAAGACAGCACTGTTACCGTTAACGGCAAGGTCGTCAAGGTTCTCTCTGACAAGACCTACCGTGATGCCACCCTCATCCCCTGGGGCGAGCTGGGTGTTGACTACGTTCTGGAGTGCACCGGCGTTTACCTGACCAAGGAGAAGGCACAGGCTCATATTGACGCAGGCGCAAAGGTCGTTGTCATGTCCGGCCCCGCAAAGGACGACACCCCCATGTTCGTGTGCGGCGTCAACCTCGACAAGTACACTCCCGATATGCAGTTCGTTTCCAACGCATCCTGCACCACCAACTGCCTTGCTCCCATTGCAAAGGTTGTCAACGACAACTTCGGTATTGTCGAAGGTCTCATGACCACTGTTCACGCATCCACTGCAACTCAGGCAATCGTTGACGGCTTCCCCAAGAAGAAGGATCTCCGCGGTGCACGCTCCGTATACTACAACATTAATCCTTCATCCACCGGCGCTGCAAAGGCAGTCGGCAAGGTTATCCCCGACCTCAACGGCAAGCTCACAGGTATGTCCATGCGTATCCCCGCTCCGGACGTATCCGTTGTTGACCTCACCGTTCGCCTTGAGAAGGCCGCAAG
>JAZUJF010000089.1:0-2484 GCA_045642585.1 Candidatus Limivicinus sp. | reverse complement strand
AATGCGGCAAGAGCAGATACCGAGAGAAAATGGGTTCTGATGACGGCACTTTTTCGCAGGAATACTTTGTGTATTGCAAGAAAAAGTGACTAAATAAGGGCACATTTTATCCGGTAGATGCCGCAGGCGTATTATGCGGTGGTGCCATAAGTTGATCCGCCCCATACCGGGCAACGGTACGGCCCTGGAATAATCGTGAGGTGATATGGTGCGAAACAGAGCCTTTTCCGGCCTTGATCTGTCCCACAGACTGGACTTATCGGAAAACGCCGCATTTTCTCAGGACAGAATGACCCTGGTGGGCGGCAGAAAGCTTCTCATAGACGGCTGCAGAGGTCTGCTTGAATGTTCTGAGTGCCGTATAACTGCCGCCATGAGTGCGGGAAAGCTGACAGTCACCGGTAGCAGCCTGACCATTCAGGCCATGACCGGGCCGGAGCTGCTTGTCTCCGGGAAAATCTCTTGTGTGGAATGGGAATGAGATGGATAGTATATTTGAAAAGCTAAAGGGATGCGTGAGGGTGAAGATATTCGGCGCCTTTCCCGAATGTATTCTGAATGAGGCCGCAATGTATGCCGTGCCGCTGTGGGGAGTAAGCTGCGAGGACGAGAATACGGTCATCCTCTCTGTTTATGAGTGCGATCTTAATATGCTGCAGCAGATAACCCGGGAAAAGATGTGCGAAATTGAGGTATTGAATACCTCCGGCGGAAGCAGAACGAAAGGCCGGATCAAAGGGCGATTGCTCCTGATAGTGTTTCTCGTCATCACCGCCGCCTCGCTTTGCCTCTCAAGCCTCTATATTTGGGAGATAGATATTGTTGGAAATACCGAGCTGTCCGACAGCGAGATACTCCGTGCTCTCAGTCAGTGCGGCGTGGAGATCGGTACATTCTGGCCGGGGGTGTCATCGGATATGGTGCGCTCTCAGATGGTAGAGCTTTTGCCGGAAATAGGCTGGATGACGGTCAATGTGAACGGCTCACGGGCGGTGGTACTGATAACCGAGAGACTGCCGAAGCCGGAGATATATGACAGCACTAAACCCGTGGATATAATTGCATCCAGAACCGGGATAATCGAGCGCATCTCGGTCTTTAACGGCAGACAGAAAGCGGAGCCGGGACAGGCCGTGACGGAGGGGGAGATACTCATATCCGGCACCATGGACAGCATTTCAAACGGCTCCCGCTATGTCTGCGCCAGGGGAGATGTGATCGCCAGAACAGGCCGTCTGCTATATGCCTGTGAGCCGACGGAACAGCAGATAAAGCATCCTGATGGCATTATCCGGGCGCGATATGCCGTTTGCTTTGGGAAAAAAAGGATCGATCTCTTTTTTAACAGTGGAAAAACTATTGACGGATGTGATAAAATAAGCTATGTATGGACATTGGGTGTTGACGGGCTGTTTTCTCTTCCGCTGAAGTTCATCCGGGAGGAGCTTCGGCCATATTCTGTCACATCGGACAGATGTCCCGACACAGACCGCATGAGGACAAAGCTCGGCGAAATTCTCCGTGACGGGACCGACGGGGAAATAGTCAGAGCGTCATTTTCCCGGAGCGAGGTGAGCGGCCTCACGGTCGTCACTCTCCGCGCCCAGTGCACGGAAAACATAGCCAAATCAGTTGACATTGATTACCGATCTTTTTGAAAGGCACTTTATATGATAGAAAAAACACTTGAAGTGGAGAGAATGGAGCACGTTATAAGCGTGTTCGGCTCCTTCGACCAGAATCTGCGCATAATCGAATCCGAGCTGAATGTGAAGGTACAGGACAGAGACAATTCCATCCATATACTTGGCGAGGCTGAGGATGTGATGGTGGCGGAGAAGGCGATCTCCGGGCTTCTCACTCTGGCCGCGAAGGGGGAGAATATCGACGCCCAGAATGTGCGGTATATCCTGAAGCTTGTGAGTGAGGGCAAGGAGAGCAAGATAAACGAGCTTGCCGGGGATGTTATCTGCATCACCGCCAAGGGCAAGCCCATAAAGCCCAAGACTCTCGGCCAGAAGGAATACTGCGACGCTATCGCAAATAATACGATTACTCTCGGTATCGGCCCTGCGGGTACAGGCAAGACATATCTTGCCGTTGCTCAGGCCGTGGCCGCGTTCCGGGCGGAGGAGGTCAACCGCATAATTCTGACCCGCCCCGCAGTTGAGGCCGGTGAGAGGCTGGGCTTTCTGCCCGGTGATCTGCAGAGCAAGGTGGACCCGTATCTGCGACCGCTGTATGACGCTCTTTTCGATATGCTGGGCCCCGACACCTATCAGAAATATCTTGAGCGCGGCAATATAGAGGTTGCGCCTCTTGCGTATATGCGAGGCCGTACTCTGGACGACAGCTTTATCATTCTGGACGAGGCGCAGAATACCTCCCGCGAGCAGATGAAGATGTTCCTGACAAGAATAGGCTTCGGCTCAAAGGTGGTCATAACCGGCGATATTACCCAGATAGACCTGCCCGAGGATAAGG
>JAZUJF010000088.1:0-8747 GCA_045642585.1 Candidatus Limivicinus sp. | reverse complement strand
TACGGTGAGGTCACGGCCATATCCGCCGACATGGCAAGGATAAACACTCTGTCTTCAAGGATCCTTGACAGTGTTGTGGGGGTAACGGAGAACAACACTATCACGGTGCATATCCCCATGGGAAATCTCACCGGGCTCAATATCCTTATGGGCAGGGGGCCGGATGTGCCGGTGAAGGTGATCGTGCTCACTTCGTCCCGTGTGGAGCTGAATAACGACATCGTCTCTGCCGGGATAAACCAGATCAAGCATCAGATAGCTCTCAGCGTGATCGTCGATATAGACATACTCATACCGTGGGACACCGAGAGTACGGAGGTCGTCACAAATGTGCTGATCGCGGATACCGTGGTGATGGGTGATGTGCCCGGTACATATCTCAAGGTTGACTGATGCTGTTCACAAAACACGGCATGAAAAAGAATACTCCCGCTTCGGGGCTCATAGGCTTAATCTTATGGGAGGGATGGATGTGAGATCATTTCTTGGTGCCAACAGCGAAAGAGGATTCTATTCCCTGTACGGGAGCTTCCCGCCTGCGGATGTGAGACTCCATATCATTAAGGGCGGACCCGGCTGCGGAAAATCCGGCTTTATGAAGAAGCTGGCGGAAGCGGCTGAACAGGCAGGGGAGGAGACCGAGCGGGTGCTGTGCTCCGGCGACCCGGACTCTCTTGACGGGATATGGCTGAAGCAGAAAAACGAGGCATGGGTTGACGGAACCGCACCCCACGCCATAGAGCCGCGATATTTCGGCATAGACTCAGATTATGTTAACTTAGGCTGTTTCTTTTCACCCACAATGAAGCCCGAGGACTGCGCCCGGGGGAAAGAGCTGTACAGTGCCTACCGGGGAAAATATAATGAGGCATATGGCATTCTCTCTGCCGCCGGGAAGCTCCGACGCTGTGATAATTCCCCATCAAATAAGGATATTTCAGGGGAAATATCCAAGCTGAAGGAGTGGATGAGAGATGATCCGCACACCTCAAAAAAGACGGCTCCGCAGGAATTTCATCGTTTCCTCAGTGCCGTATCCTGTGAGGGAAGAATATCCTTGCTTGATGATTATATAGAGTTATGTAAACAACATTTTGTGCTTCACGGTGATACTCAGAGCGTTTCGGCAATTCTTGAAAAAGAGAAGAATGAGCTGCTTTGTTGCGGCCATGATGTGATCTGCGCCCACGACCCGCTGTGTCCGGATATGCTGGAGGCGGTAATAGTCCCGGACAGAGCCGTGGCTATGATCGCAGAGCCGGAACCGTGCGGCTTATCGGAGATCGGGAACGCACTTACTGACCTTGCCTGCAATTTGCTCAGAGAAGCGAAAAAGCTCCACGATGAGCTGGAGCTGATTTACAGACCCTATATGGATTTTCACGCTCTGGATGTGTTCACAGAGAGGGAGATAAGAAAACTGGGGTATTGAGCAAATTCCCATATTTGACTTAGCGCCGTCTATCGGATATACTCAATACATCCCAGCCCAAGGGTATATGCCTTTCTGCGGGCAATACGAAAAAATGATCATTTCCGCTGTTAGAGGAGCAACATATGATAAAAAACCTGATATTTGATTTTGACGGAACTGTTTACGATACAGAGGAGGGCATAACAAAAAGTGTCCGATATGCCATAAACAAGATGGGACTCGATGAGCCACTCAGCTCTTTGCGCAGGTTCTGCGGCCCGCCGCTGCAGGATATGTTTATGAGGGAATTTGATCTGTCTGCTGAAGCGGCGGCTCAGGCGGTCACTGTTTTTCGTGAGAGATATGTACCCATAGGCGTATATGAGAGCCGAGTGTTTCCCGGTATGCCGGAGCTTCTCCGCGACCTGAAAAAAGCCGGATTTCAGCTGGGTATCGCTACCTCCAAGCCCCAGGCAATGGTTCGGCAGCTTCTGGACAGCTCCGATATTTACAAATACTTTGACGCCATCACCGGCAGTACCCCCGGCGCGGGGGATGACTCAAAAGCCCTGGTACTTCGGCGCACAATGGAGAAGCTGAGGGCGGACAAAGACAACACCCTCCTTATCGGCGATACCAAGTGGGATGTATTTGGGGCCAGGGAATGCGGAGTACCCTGTGTTGGCGTTGAGTACGGCTATGGCGGCAGAGCAGAGCTTGAGGCATCGGGTGCGGAGTTTATTGTAGGAGACATGAACGACCTGCGGGAGTTCCTTTTAAGATGATCTACCTGATCGAAAAATGCACATCCTGTTTCGGCAGGATGTGCATTTTGGCGGTTTGTATCGGATCAGGGCTCGGTGGGGATAAGAATGTAGTTCCCCGGCATGATGTTGTCTGGGGAGGCGATGTTGTTTATCTCACACAGAGCGGCGACAGAGGTGTGGTACTTTCTGGCAATATCGGCCAGAGTGTCATCAAAGCACAGCTCGTATCTTATAAAAGGCTCATGGCGGAATATGACGGTGTGTTTGGTGTTGATGCTCTCAGCCGGAATGTCAGGTGTCATAGAATTGATCATAATCTTCTCCTTAGTTGATCTTCAGGGTCTCCCAGAGCGAGTTTTCATAGTCCAGCATCTCCGGGGAGAGTGAGCGGTAGGCATATTTGTTGTAGTTCTCCGCAAATGTATCAATGCCGGGATACAGTATATCAATGGCCTCTTCGCCCATCTCGTCCAGATAGTATTCGTTCTCGAAAACCAGAGAGTTGGGAGAACCGTAGCATATATAGAGGGCGTTTGCGATAGCCGGCTCCTCAGAGAGCATATAGTTTATGAATATCTCGGCCAGCTCCTTGTTCTGGCAGCAGGAGGGGATGCACATTGCGTCAACGAAGTAGTTGGTACGCTCGGGGTAGTAGAACTGCAGATCCACATCATCGGCCTGGGCATCTGCCATTATGAAGTAGTCACCGGCATAGTATGCGGCAACTGCTGCCTCGCCGGACTCCATCATGTTGTATACCTCGTCCATGACATAGCTCTTAACAAGGGGCGACTGAACCTGAAGCTCCGCAAGAGCTCTGTCCCACGATGCGGGGTCGGTGGAGTTTACATCGAGACCGAGCTTGTACTGAGCGGTACCGAAGGCGTCCCGGGGGTTGTTGAACTGGAGAATATTGCCGGAATATTTCCCGTTCCACATAAGATCCCAATCACCGATGTCCTCTTCGTCTACAACATTTGCGTTGTATATTATACCGACCTTTGAGTAGGTATAGGGCACGGTGTACATATCATCGGGATCGTAGTACAGCCCGCGGAAAGCATCGGGAATAAACTGATAGTTTGGAATATTGCTGAAATCCAGCGGCAGGAGCATACCCTCGTCCTTCATGCGGGCGATCATATAGTCGGAGGGGACAATGACATCATAGCTTACTGCACCGGAGGAGATCTTGGCGTACATATCCTCGCAGGACGCAAAGGTTGAATAGTTGACCTTGACTTCCACGCCGTAGGTGTCTCTGTACCACTCCTCGAAGGCGGAAATGGTGTCCAGAGAGTCGTCTGAGCCGTCGGAGATATATTCGCCCCAGTTGTAAACATTCAGGGTCAGAGTCCGGTTCCCGGTGAAAACCAGCACCAGAACTATACCGACCATGATCGCGCCTCCGATAATTACGGCGGCAAGACCGGACTTGCGCTCACGGCTGTTCTTTCCGGCTTTTTTATACTCGCTGTCGGTGTCAACGATATTGGTGAGTATCAGAAGGGCCAGAATGACGAAGAAGATGATCGTTGCCAGGGCATACATTTTTGGAGTGACGATCTTCTTTGTCATGTTGTAGATGCGGATAGGCAGAGTCTGGAATCCGTTGCCGGAGGTGAAATAACTGATAACGAAGTCATCCAGAGACAGGGTAAAGGCCATTATCATGCCGGTCACAACGCCGGGCATGATCTCCGGCAGCTCCACCTTGAAGAACGCCCGCAGGGGTGTGCAGCCCAGATCCATCGCGGCCTCGGGCAGGCTCTTGTCCATCTGCTGGAGCTTAGGCAGCACCTGTAGTATCACATAGGGCAGGCAGAAGGTGATATGGGCAAAGAGCATTGTGAAGAAATTCAGACTGGTGGCAGCGCCGAAGAGACGACCCACGAACACGAACATGAGCATCAGGGAGATACCTGTGATAATATCCGGGTTTATCATGGGGATGTTTGTGACGGTGTCCATAGCCGAGCGCATGAATTTGTTTCTCAGCCTGTTTATTCCGACGGCGGCCGCAGTACCCATAACGGTTGAGATGCCGGCAGCGCAGATAGCCAGAATAAGTGTATTCCTGACGGCACCCAGAGTCTCCGCATCCTTGAACAGCTCCCTGTACCAGTTGAGAGAAAAGCCGGAGAATACAGACAGGCTCTTGGCCTCGTTGAAGGAGAAGATCAGCAGGATCGCAATAGGCGCAAACAGGAAGATCATTATGAGAGCGGTGTAGAATTTTGAAATAGGCTTCATTTCTCCGCCTCCTCAGACCACAGCAGCCTTCCGGCTGGCAAAACGCTGCATTAAAGCCATGCAGGCGAGCAGAACGATCATGAAAATGAATGCGATAGCGGCGGCAAAATGGAGATTGTTTGCCACATACTGACCCTCAATAGCGTCGCCTATGAGGAAGAATTTGCCGTTGCCCAGCTTCTGGGAGATATAGAAGGTGCTGATAGAGGGGATGAGCACCATGGTAATGCCGGAGACCACACCGGGCAGGGAAAGAGGCCATATTACCCGCCTGAGGACGCCGGAATTGTTGCAGCCAAGATCCTTTGCGGCCTCTATAAGCTTGATGTCCAGCTTGGCCATAACGGAGTAGATAGGCATAACCATGTATGGGAAATAGTCGTACACCATGCCGATGACGACGGCGCCCTCCGTGCCGATGATATGCGCGCCGGGCAGGTGCAGAAAACTGAGTATTCCGTTGAGGATGCCGGTATCCTGCAGAATGGTCATCCATGCGTAGGTACGGATAAGGAAGTTCATCCACATGGGGATCATGATGAGAGTCAGCAGAATACTCTGGGTCCTGCGGGGAGCTCTTGACATGATGTATGCGATGGGATACCCCATTATGAGGCAGATGACGGTCGAGATGACAGCCAGCTTCAATGAGCGCATGAAGATGAGGATGTAGGTGTGGACCTCTCTTGTCCCGTTTCCGTCAACGACCTGAGAGGTGGCGGTGAAGAAGCGGCTCACATTTTCAAGGGTGAAGTTGAAGTCGGAGTCGGTAAAAGCATAGTATGCCACAAAGACCAGCGGCACAAGAATAAAAATCACGGCCCATACAGAGTATGGGGCGAGGCAGAGCCGGGTCACAAGACCCACCTGCCTGTTGCTTCTGTTTCTGTTCATTCTTCCGGCTCGCTTTCTGCATCGGACAGCTCGTCCAGCTCATTGGAGAAGGAGGAATAATCGCCGTACATACCGGAATATTCACTCTTGTGCATGATATGGATAGCGTCAGGCTCAATGAACAGACCGATATGCTCGTCCACATCCACAAAGTCGGTGGTCTGGATCATCCACTTGAAGCCGTCGATGTCCACGATTATTTCATAATGAACCCCCAGAAATGTGACGGAGGTGACAACGCCCCGGAGCATACCCTTTTCCTCGGGCACAATGTCCACATCCTCGGGACGGACGACAACATCAACATTCTCCTTTTTCCTGAAGCCGGAGTCAACACAGTCAAATACATGGCCGGAGAATGAAACCTTCCGGTCCTCAAGCATTATGCCGTCAACGATATTGGACTCACCGATGAAGTCCGCGACAAAGGCATTCTGCGGCTCGTTGTATATATCAATGGGGGTGCCGATCTGCTGAATACGGCCCTCGCTCATAACCACCACCGTATCGGACATGGACAGAGCCTCTTCCTGATCATGAGTGACGAAGACGAAGGTAACACCGGTGGCCTTCTGGATCTTTTTCAGCTCCTGCTGCATATCCTTGCGGAGCTTCAGGTCGAGAGCGGCCAGAGGCTCGTCAAGAAGCAGTACCTTAGGGCGGCTTATCAGGGCTCTGGCGATAGCCACACGCTGCTGCTGTCCGCCGGAGAGGGAGGTGACGCTGCGATGCTCAAAACCGGAGAGAGCCACAAGGGAGAGCATCTCCTTCACCTTTTCATCGATCTCAGCTCTGGATACTTTCTTCTCTCTCAGGGGGAACGCCACATTCTCATAAACATTCAGGTGGGGGAACAGGGCGTAGCGCTGAAAGACGGTGTTGACATTCCTCTTGTGAGGAGGCACATCGTTGATCCTCTCGCCCATGAACACAACATCGCCCTCATCCGGGGTCTCAAATCCGCCGATAATACGCAGCGTTGTGGTCTTGCCGCAGCCGGAGGGACCCAGGAGAGTAAGAAATTCGTTGTCGTAGATGTCCAGATTGATATTATCCAGAACAAGATCGTCGTCAAAGGATTTGGAAATGTTTTTGAGCTCGATTATCTTTTTCATTCGGCCCGGCCTCCAAGATAAAAAATAAAATCAGGACACGCGCTCGGCATGTCCTGATGTGACGGTCGGAAAATCCCCCTGTATCCGTGCAGGGGAGACCCAATGGGCTTGAGAGTCTATATAGCAAAGATTACTTTTACTACTCTTATTGACCATTTCACAAGTTAACATGCCATCGGCACTTGGTTTATAGTAACCAACTTATAAAACTTGAGCTTTTAACTCAATCAATAAGGCAACAGAAGTTGCCGCCGCATCCCGCGGATATTCGGCATCCGACCCGGCTGTCCGTGTGGCCTCAGCCCACAAATCGTGAGCGGTCGATATCTTGCTTCGGAAGAACTCTCAGTAAGTTCCATATCCAATTGAGACGACTTATTTTAGCAATAACATACAATCCTGTCAATAGTAAAGTGTGTATAAATTTAACCCGTTATAAGTCCACTGTAAAAGAACTGTGAACTCACGACTTTCAGCTGCATTTCAGCTTTGAGATATAGTATACTGTTGAAAAAGATCGGATCGGAGACTGATATGAAAATACTGATAATTGAAGATGAAAAGCTGCTGGCAGATTCCGTCAAAATCCTTTTAGAGCGCAAAGGCTTTGAGGTGGAATGTGTTTACGACGGGAAGACCGGAGCGCAATACGCTGAACTCGGAGTGTACGATCTGCTTATACTGGATGTAATGATGCCTGAGATGGACGGGTATCAGGTGGCACGGGAGGTCCGCGCCAAGCGCTGCTCCACGCCGATCCTGATGCTGACGGCAAAATCCGGTCTGGAGGATCGCATAGAGGGGCTCAACGCCGGTGCGGACTATTATCTGACGAAGCCCTTTGACACAAGGGAACTGCTGGCCTGCATCCATGCGCTGCTTCGCAGGCAGGGCGGACAGGTGGATGAAATGCGCTACGGCAACACTGCATTGGATCTCTCCACCAGCATCCTTTCCTGTGGCGATAAAAGCATCCGTCTCAGCGACCGGGAATTTGATATGATGCGTTTTCTGCTTCAGTCTCGGGAAAAAAATCTCTCAAAAGAAGTGCTGCTCGTTCGGATATGGGGATTTGAGTCCAATGCCACGGAAAACCATGTGGAGGTGTATGTGGCATTTCTGCGCAAGAAGCTCAAAAGCATCGGCTCCGATATCCGCATTGAGGCGATCCGTCGGCAAGGCTACCATCTGGAGGTGGATGAGGGATGCTGAAGAAACTGCGGCTTAAGTTTGTTCTTATCAACATGACTATCGTAACGATCATGCTGGGCGTGATCTTCGGTCTGCTATACTATTCCACCGGTCGAAATCTGGAGCGGGAGAGCATTCAGATGATGCGCTCCGTTGCTATGGAACCCATGAAGCCCGGTCAGCCGGGCAAGCCGCCCAAGGATGTAAGGCTTCCGTATTTCTGCATTATGCTTGACCGCAACGGCAGGATGACAGAGACAGGCGGAGGCTTTTTCGATCTTTCGGACAAGGAACAGATTAATGCTATCCTGCACGCGACATACAACGCGAAAGGGGAAAGCGGTGTGCTGAAGGAGTATAAGCTCCGCTTTCTGCGTTCGGAAACGCCTTTGGGGCAACGCATCGTATTTGCCGACATATCGAGCGAGCAGTCAACGCTGAACAATCTGATCCGTACATTTTCCATCATCGGCAGCGCGGCATTCCTCGTTTTCCTCGGAATCAGTATTCTTCTGGCACGCTGGGCGGTAAAACCGGTAGAGCTTGCGTGGCAGCAGCAGAAGCAGTTTGTGGCGGATGCTTCTCATGAGCTTAAAACACCGCTGACGGTCATAATGACGGATGCCGAGCTCCTTCACGCACCGGACTGTCCGGAGGCCGACCTGGAACCGCTTTCAGGCAGTATCCTTTCAATGTCCTCACAGATGCGCGGGCTGGTTGAAAAGCTTCTCGATCTTGCGCGGATCGATAACGGGAGCGTAAAAGAGGAATTAAGCGTTGTTTCCTTCAGCGATATTGTATCTGAAAGCGCCATGATGTTTGAGCCTGTGTTTTTTGAAAAGGGACTGCCGCTGCGGTATGAGATAGAGCCGGAAATTCAGGTCAACGGTATTCCGTCCCATCTGAAGCAGCTTATCGACATTCTTTTGGACAATGCCGGAAAGTACGCATCCCCCGGCGGCGAAACTGTGGTTAAGCTCAGACAAGGTGCCCGTAAACGCTGTCTGCTGGAGGTGTCGGATCGGGGTGAGCCGATCGGCGAGGAAGAGCTGAAAAACATTTTCAAACGCTTCTACCGCGCCGACAAGGCCAGAGCCATGAACCACAGCTACG
>JAZUJF010000087.1:0-9002 GCA_045642585.1 Candidatus Limivicinus sp. | reverse complement strand
GCTCGTAAATATTCTCTATCTTATCAGACATTTCCATTCTCCGTTCTGCCTGAGATCAGGCGAAATTGTAAAAGCCTTAAACCGGGGTAATTTTCACACTATACCGATTATTTGTCAATAAGTTTCACAGGAGAACAGAGTTGTTTCACAATGAGAAACTAAGAAGGTAAGACGAAAAAAACAGATTGACACATAATGAAATAGCGCCTAATATTTCAGAAGAAAGATTTTTTCGGGAGATGGAACAGGCTATGGGCGATTTATTCTACATTGCCTCTCAGGATGAAGAGGGAGGTATATATCTCTGCGAGATCGACAAAAGGGGAATAATTGATGTTCGGGCGTTTTACCCGCTGGAGCGCACGGCGTGGCTGTGCCGGTACGGGAAGAAGCTCTATGCTCTTCTCCGGGAGCCGTTCATGCAGCAGAGCGGGATCGTCAGCTTTGATGTGGCCGGGGACGGCACTATATCAAACCGGAGCGAGGTCCAGCCCAGCTACGGCTCCATCGCCTCTTATCTGACGGTGCTGGATTCCGGTATGTACTGCACCAACTATCTCAGCGCCACTACGGTGCATTTTCCCGACACTGTCCTTGTACACACGGGCAGGGGACCCGACCCTGACCGCCAGCAGTGCGGCCATCCCCACTGTGTCACACAGATCCCCGGCAGCAGCGATGTCGTGATCCCCGATCTGGGTACGGACAGACTGTTCGTCTGCTCAAAGGATCTGGAGCTGCGCTATACGGTTTCAATGCCTGCCGGCTCCGGCCCAAGGCACATAAAATTCTCACAGGACGGGCAGTTTGCCTACTGTACTCTTGAGATGGCAGCCGAGGTCGCGGTACTGAAGACGGTAAACGGCACACTGACATTCCTGTATTCCGTGAAAAACATTCCCGATGCTTTTACAGATCCCGTCAGCGCCTCGGCCTTGCTGCTCTCCGATGACGGAAAGAGGCTGTTCGTCTCAAGCCGCGGCTACAGGGGCGTGACGGTCTACGCCGTTGAGGGTGAAAAGCTGACAAGGCTGGGACTTGCGGACTGCGGAGAGAATGCCCACATAAGAGATATGAACTTTGTGGGACGCTGGCTCCTTTGCGGTGACGAGAAGGCACACAGAATAATGGTGTTTCCCAAGGATGACTGCATCGGGCGCGAGTGCTGCTCGGTATTCGATGTGGTGAGGCCATGGTGCATCCTGCCGGTATAATAATAGACAGACGGCGCGCTGTGATGAGTATTGCAGCGCGCCGTTTTTCATATTGAATTTTCGTTCTGTCTCGGGCGAAGGGCGCAGGTGGGACAATACGTTCTCATTTCCCCGGCAATAACGGGATAGGCGTCACGGAGCCGGTATAATCTGCAATAAGCATTTCCGATATACCCGGTCTTTTCAAAGGGGGCCATGGCCTCCGAGTAGAGACCGAGATCGTTCACAGGACAGACCCCGTCCCGCCATGACCATGTTCTGGCCCGCTTCGGCCTGCCGTCTCTGCCGATAATATCGTACTCCTCTCCTATATCCCGCATACAGTGTACCTTCTCGCATATCTCCACACAGTGGTGGAAGGTGTTCACCCTGTAGTCCACCCCCATAAGGAGGCACCATCCGTCATCCTCCATCAGTCTGTACATGGGGGAGTCATAGCCCATAGGGGAGTGGAGCCGGTGTTCCAGTATGTATCGCGGGGCGTTCTTCCCCCATGCGGCAAAGGCGTGGGTGGGATTTTCGCTGCGCAGAACATCCGGCTGCTTCCGGAAGAACTCCGGAACGGCACCGTTTATGGTGGGGGTGGAGTTTACATCGAATATCTCACCCCTCCAGTAGCAGCGATTGTGGTTGAAGGACGGCATCATCAGAGTCCCCGCGGGGGTTATGACCTCCGTCAGAGCACGGACAACGGTTTCGGCGCCGCCCTCAACGAAGCCCATGGAGGACAGGGAGGAGTGCACCATCAGATTCATGCCGGGCGTGACACCCAGCTCCCGCAGGGACGCTTTCAGTTCGGTAATATCCAAGGAACAGCCCCCCTCACTTGAAGGAAAGCCTGCGGCTTATCTCGTTTGCCGCGGTACGCCCGACCTTGAGTACAAAGTCACGGTATTCCGGACTGTCTTTTGAGTTCGGGAACAGAACGCCGATGGCGGCGATGGTCTTTTTTTCGTCCAGAACACGGAAGGCGTAGGACTGGGTCTGCTCCACATCCACGGAGCAATAGGCATAGCCGTTTGCGCGGATGGTCTTCAGCTCCTCCTTCAGCTCGGGCGTCAGCTCAAAGGGGGAGTAGTTCTCGTCGGCCGCACGGCGGGATATGGTGTAATGGAAGGCCTCCGAGTCCTGATATGCCAGCAGAAGCCTGCCGGAGGCGGTGGTCTCTATATAGCCCTGAATGATGGAGCCGTCGCTCATGGGGAGAATGTTGTCGTCGTCAATGTGGTAGACGATGAACTTTCTTCCGTTGCAGAGAACGGAGAGAAACACCGTGGCGCCGGTCTGGTCATGGAGCCATTTCAGCACCGAGGAGGAGACCTTGATAAGAGAGTTGTGATATCCTCCGTAACGGGAGAGCATATATGCCCAGGGTCCCAGACGGTAGCCCTCCTTACGGGACACACGCTCCACATAAAAGGACTCGCACATGGTATCAACTATGTGTACACAGGTGGACTTGTTGAGACCGGTCTTCTCCGCCAGCTCGCTGAGACTCATGGGCTCCTCGGCGTTTGCGGAGAGTATGCTCAGAATATCCATCGCTTTTTTTACGGATTTTATCATAGGTTTTTCCTCCATACGGACAGTTCGCGCGGTATTGCGGGAGCGCGGCTTTGGTTGTAAGTATAAATGGCGGAGCGGGTAAAGTCAAAGCTTGTGAGCAAAACGCTGTATGTATTCGGTGGGGGAGCAGCCGGTGTATTCCCTGAAGACCCGGTCGAAGTGATAGATGTTTGTAAAGCCGCAGCTCTGGGCCACCTCAAATACTGTAGGGTATTTTCCGCTCACAAGCAGCTCCTTTGCCTTCATCATACGGGAATTGAGAATGTATTTCTTGGGGGATACGGAATATTTATCCTTGAATATCTTTCTGAGATAACCTGTGCTTATTCCGGAATGGGCGGCGACTGAATCCATACTCAGCTCCGGGTCTGCGTAGTTCATGTCGATGTAGGATATGGCCGAGGCCAGACAGGGGTTCTCGCTGTCGCCGGGATTGACTAACAGGTGACTTATTAGCTCATACATAAGACTCATTGCTCTGGCATAGCAGAAGGGCTGATTATAGCGGCACAGGAGCCTTATCTGCTCATATGTCTGGAGATAGTAGCCGGGCGTGCTGAGGGGAAAGGTGGCAAAGCTGTCGTTATTCAGGGGCTTTGCGCAGTAGAAATTTATCAGCGGGAAATCCCCGGTGTGAATACCGTTGAGCATATAGGTCTGACCCATCGGCAGAAGGACGGCGTTATCATAGTCGGACACATAGCGCTGTCCCAGATATTCATATTCTATCCTGCCCCCGGGCGTGGCGCAGAAGGTGAGACCGTAGCCATAGCGATTCTGGATCTGCTTGGAGGTACCGCCGTATATGGGTATGGTCATCACATCAAAAAGCTTCGTTATGGCGTTGTATTCTATATCCATTACTCTTGTTCTCCATTATGCACAAGAAACAGTGCCCGCGATTATGCGATATTCACAAACTCACTTCTGAGATGCGAAAACATCAAATAAGTACCGATAATGACATTGACGAAACAGGCCGCCTTATATATAATCACCATCGTAAATTTACCATATTGGCTCTAAAAGTCAAGGGCAACAGGGGGAAAACAAATGAGTTTTCACGACAAAATTGCAATAGTCACAGGGGCAACCCGCGGAATCGGCAAAGAAATCGCATACCAGCTGGCAACTCAGGGCGCCACTGTCGTGGCGGTGGGCTCCAATCAGGCCGGTCTGGATGCTCTCGTGGAGGATGCCAGTAGCAAAAATATCAACCTTATCCCCTTCGTGTGCGATGTATCCGACGAGGACAGAGTAAACGAAGTGGCAAAGGAAGTCCTTGACATATTCGGCAGAGTTGACATCCTTGTTAATAACGCAGGTCTCTGGCGCTCCGGCAACGCGTTATTTGCCGAGTCCAGGAGCGAGTACTGGCGCAGGAAGATAGATATAAACATCCTCGGCACGATGTATTTCACCCACGCTGTCATCAACAGCATGATCGAGCATAAATACGGCAGGATCATCAATATCGCCTCCGTTGCCGGTGTCTACGGCATCCGCACCATGACCGACTACTCCATGACCAAGGGCGCGATCATTGCCTTCACCACCGCCCTTGCAAAGGAAGTCACAGAGTACGGTGTCACCGTCAACGCCGTTTCCCCGGGAAATATCCTCTCCGATACCAGTAAGGAGTCGGACAACCAGCGCCTGTCCTTCATGCGCCGCTCCGGTACAAACGCGGAGTGTGCAAATGTGGTCACATTCCTTGCCTCCGACGCGGCAAGCTATGTCTCCGGACAGAATTATCTTGTTGACGGCTGCAGAGCAGCTATGTGATAGGAGTTTACATAATGAGTAATATGGATTTTAAAGGCAAGACTGCCGTTATCTCCGGGGCGTCCTCCGGTATGGGCTTTCTCAGCAGTAAATGCTTTGCGGAGCAGGGCGCAAATGTGGTGATGCTCTCCACTACCGCCGACAAGCTTGAGGCAAAGGCTCAGGAGCTGCGTGACATGGGGCTCAGTGTTATCGGAGTACCCACCGATGTGCGTGATTATGCTCAGATAGAAAATGCCATGAAGATCGCATATGAGACCTTCGGTTCGGTTGACATAATTGTTAATACCGCCGGCGGCTCCGAGATTCGCATCTGCGGGGTGGAGCGGGGAACACCCTTCCATGAGGTCCCGATAGATGTGTTCGACTGGGGTCTGGATGTGAACCTTAAAGGCCAGTTCTACATGGATCATGTGGCCATGAGATATATGGCAGAGCAGAAGAGCGGCGTTATCATCAACATCGGCTCCGTCACCGGCGCCGAGGCCTCCAGCGGCGATGTCGCCTATGCGACCGCCAAGAGCGGCGTTATGAACGGTCTGACCCAGTCCATGGCACTGGTGGGCGCTCCCTACGGCGTCCGTTGCTGCTGCGTGTCTCCCGGCCCGGTGCTGACCCGTGCCGCCATGAGCAATATGAAGACTCTTCTCGGCAGGGCGGCAGAGCCGCAGGAGATAGTTGATCTCATTTTGTATCTGGCCTCTGACAAGGCCGCCTTTATTACCGGCGAGAATATCCTTATCGACGGCGGCCGCTTCCTCATGAAGAAGAAGGAGGGCTGAGGATATGGAGAGATCAAAGCCGTCCTTCCTTAACCACGACCATGCTCTGCTGACCGCTATGGTTCAGAACAGGGACACGGAGAGCTGCGTCACCCTTATCAGAAACTCCGCCGCCTGCGGCGCCGAGGCATACGGCATCCAGATGTGCGAGCTGGAGAGAAAGTACAGGACCGAGAAGGACCTGCGCCACATCTTCTCCCGCTGCGGCTGTAAGCCCATTTATATCACCAACTACCGCCAGCGTGAGAGCACGGGCATGACCGATGACGAGCTGATGGACGAGGAGTTGCTCGCCCTTCGCTGCGGGGCGACTCTGCTGGATGTTATGGGCGATATGTACTGTCCCGACCCCATCGGCATCACCTTTGACCGCGACGCGGCCGAGAAGCAGAAGGAAGTCATTGAGCGCATCCATGAAAACGGGGGAGAGGTCCTCATGTCCACTCACACCTGGAAGTACATGGAGCCGGATGAAGTGCTGAGGATCGCCAAGGCTCAGGAGGAGCGCGGCGCGGACATAGTGAAGATCGTCACCTGCGCCCACACCGAGGAGCAGCTCCTCACGAACTTCAACACAATGGTAAGCATGAAGAAGGAGCTGAAGGTGCCCTTCCTGTTCCTGTCAAACGGCGCACACTGCAAGCTTCAGAGGATCGTGGGGCCCTATTTCGGCAATTGCATGGTGCTGTGTATGTACGCCTATGAGAACCACAACTCCCGTGAGCAGCCCATCCTCCGCTCCGCAAGACTGGTCATGGACAACATTGACTGGGATCCCTACAGAGAAGAGTAATACAGAGAGGTTTAGTATGAAATACGAGCATCTTTTCAGCCCCCTGCAGATAAAGACCATGGCTCTTCGCAACAGAGTCATGATGACCCCCATGGGTTCCAATCTTGCAAATCCCGATGGCTCCATCTCCGAGGAGCACAAGAATTACTATAAGCTCCGCGCCAAGGGCGGCGTTGGTCTCATCGTTGTGGAGAATGTATGCGTTGCGTTTCCCGCAGGCTCCAACGGCACAAGCCAGCTTCGCCTTGACCACGATATGTTCATCCCCCATATGTACGAGCTCACCGAGAGAGTTCACGCATGGGGCGCAAAAATATCCATCCAGATAAACCACGCAGGCGCTGCCGCCATGCCCTCACGCATCGGCTGCCAGCCTGTTTCAGCCTCCGACATTCCCTGCAAGCGGGGCGGCTTCGTGCCCCGTCCTCTTACCACTGAGGAAGTATATGAGCTGATTCAGAAATATGCCGATGCCTCCAAGCGCGCCCAGATGGCCGGCTTTGACTCTGTGGAGCTCCACGCGGGCCACAGCTACATGATAAACCAGTTCATTTCTCCTCTCACCAACCACCGCACCGATGAGTTCGGCGGCAGCGCGGAGAACCGTGCCCGCTTCCTGAAGCTCATCCTTGAGGAGACCCGCAAGCGGGTTGGCCCCAACTTCCCCATAATGATCCGTATCTCCGCGGACGAGCTGTGCCCCGGCGGAAATACTCTTGCAGACACTCTTGACTGGCTGCCATATGTGGATGAGAATGTTGACCTCTACAATGTCTCCGCGGGTCTCAACGATTCCATGGAGCTTATGATAGACAAGGGCTACCTGCCCGACGGCTGGAAGCGCTATCTCTCCAGGGCCGTGAAGGAAAAGACCGGAAAGCCCGTCATCATCTCCGGCAACATCCGTGACCCCAAGGTGGCCGAGGATATAGTCGCCTCCGGCGATGCGGACATCGTCGCCATGGGCAGAAGCTTCATCGCCGACCCCGAGTGGTGCAACAAGGTGATGGAAGGCCGTGAGGATGAGATACGCAAGTGCATCTCCTGCTGCATCGGCTGTGTGGGCAACAGAATGGTCAATAACCGCCCCATCCGCTGCACCGTTAACCCCGCCGTCACCGAGGGCGACGGATATAAGGCAAAGAAGATCACAAAGCCCTGCAGGGTGGTTGTCATCGGCGCCGGTACTGCCGGTCTTGAGACTGCCTGCACCTGCGCGGAGGTTGGCTGTGATGTTACGCTTATCGAAGCAGGCGATCATCTGGGCGGAAGAGCCGCGTATATCTGCAATCTGCCCGAGAAATTCCGCATGAAGGATCTGGTCACTTACATGGAAAACCGTGTAAAGAGACTGCCCAACCTCAAGGTCATGCTGAATACTGAGGCAACAAAGGCTGTTGTTGAGGCCGAGAAGCCCGATCTTATCGTCTGCGCCACCGGCTCCGAGATACTTACTCCCGATATCCCCGGTCTGCTGGATAATCTGGCAAAGGGAAATATCCTCACTGCCGACGGTGTTATCGCAAAGGTGCTGGACGGCACCTGCGATATAGACATGACCGGCAAAAAGTGCGTTGTCATCGGCGGCGGCGCAACCGGCCTTGATCTTGTGGAGTACTACGCCAACAAGGGCGCGGAGGTCTCTGTCGTGGAGATGACCGGCATTTTAGGCAACGGCATCGATCTTGTCTCCAGAGTTTCCATCACAAACCTCATGCATGAGAAGAATGTTCAGCAGCTTGTGAACACAAAGCTGCTGAAGGTTCGCGAGAACAGCTTCGTCACCGATAAGGGCGAGCTTCCCTTCGATTACGGCTGTGTGTGCCTGGGCCTCAAGTCCTTCAATCCTCTGGCGGAGGAGATGGCCACGGTTGCAAAGACCGTTTCCGTGGGCGACGCAAAGCTGGCGCCGCGTCAGATCATCGACGGTATCGCCGAGGGCAGACAGATACTCAATACCCTTGAATCGATGGGGTACAGAGACTGATGACGCGGACATATGTCCGATAAGCTGCGCACCCGGGACAAAAGGGCGGCGTAGCGAAGATATATTATGACCTGACAAGTATTACAAAAGCCAATGGCCGGGGCCGGAAAAACCGGCGGAAAATGAAGGAAAAGCTTATCCGGTTTACCATAATCGGAGGTTTAGTTTCATTTGCTATTTCATATTGAGCATTTGAACGGCTGATAGGCCACTGCTGTTTCATAATACGAAACTTGTTGACTTTTGACAGGAAAGTCATAATATATTTACATTAGTGTACTGGGGGTAAGACCCTTGGTATATAAAATCCGCTATAAGCGGGAAATTTTAAAAGGAGAGAAATCCAAATGAAAAAGATCATGGCAATGATCCTGGCACTGGTTATGGTATTTGCACTGTGTGCATGTGGCCAGACCGCAGCAGCTCCTGCAGCAGCACCCGCAGCAGAAGCAAAGCCCGCAGAGGCTGCTCCCGCAGCTGAAGCAGCACCCGCAGCAGAGCCCGCAGCTCCCGCAGCTGAGCCTGTTGTCCTCCGTCTTGCTTTCTCCGAAGCTCCCGAGTCTCAGACCGCTGAGGTCATCAAGGGCGTTAAGGAGAGAGTCGAAGCCCGCACTGAGGGCCGCGTAATTCTCGAGCCTCACTACTCCAACGAGCTGGGCTCCATCAACGACTGCATCGAGCAGATCGCTCTTGGCGGCAACATCGTTTCCTCCACCTCCGCTTCCTCCTGGGCTCCCTACGGCTGCGATGACATGCTGGCTATGGACTGCATGTTCGCTTTCTCCTCCACCGATGAGATCGCTACCTTCGCTGTTTCCGATATGTGGAAGAACATGGTCGCTGAGCTCGAGGCCAACGGCGGCATCCACATGATC
>JAZUJF010000086.1:0-5569 GCA_045642585.1 Candidatus Limivicinus sp. | reverse complement strand
CCCTCCATGGCAACGCCCAGCAGCTTTTCTCCCCGGTCGATGAGCAGGGGGAACAGCTCCCGGCCGAAATCGAAGGGTCGATCCTCCGGCACAGGCTCCATGGCCTTTGGGGAGAGAATATATATTCCGGTGTTGACCTTGTCCGTCACCACTCTCTCCCAGTCCGGCTTCTCCACGAAGCAGCGGATCATGCCGTTTTCGTCCGTCACGGCAAGGCCGTAGCTGAGGGGCTCAGGGTGGCGGTACAGAGCGATAGCGGCACAGGCAGAACGGTTTTTGTGCTCCGCCATAAGCTTTGCCAGATCGAAGTCGCAGGCGCAGTCACCGCTTATAACGAGGAAGTCGTCGCCCTGCCAGAAGTCGCGGCAGTTCAATACGGCCCCCGCAGTGCCAAGGGTCTTCCGCTCCACCCTGTACTCAATTCTGACTCCGAATCCGCTTCCGTCGCCGAAATGGTCGATGATATCCTCCGCCTTGTAGCCCAGAGCACAGCATATCTCTGTAAAACCGTTTTTCCGCAGCAGCTCCACTATGTGCTCCATCATGGGTCTGCCCACCATCGGTACCATGGGCTTCGGGGTATCCCCGCTCACCGCTCTCAGCCGCGTTCCAAGCCCGCCTGCCATAATAACAGCCTTCATGCTTTCCCTCCGAGATTTCGATTATACTAATATCATACCCGTGAAAATTGAAAATATTTGTTACAAACGCCTGTTGTAAAAGCCGACAATTATGCTATAATACATTATTACTGTATAGTAGGCTTATTGTATGCTTTGAAGGGGGGCGCAACGATTGAAGAAGACTGTGGGCAAGCTTGCCGACACCGGTACCGGTTTAGGGCTGCTTTTAATGGCCGCTTTTGCCGTGGCTGCGCTCTATTTCGGCGTTTACCAGCTGGCTATGGGGGCAGGCGCCGCCATCGTTCTGCTGCTTATTGCGGGTGTTATCTCCAAGAAGCGCCGCGAAAAAAAGATACTGAAATATATCGAAACCGTCACATATCAGGCGGAAAACGCCAAAAGCAGCACGCTGATGCACTTCCCGCTGCCTATTGCCGTGTTCCGGCTGGACGATGCCCGCATCATCTGGGGCAATGAGATGTTCTTCGGGATGTGCGGAAATACCGACTCCCGCTTTGACGCCAGCATTTCCGATCTGGTCCCGGATTTTTCTCCCAAATGGCTCATGGAGGGCAAGACCCAGTACCCCACTCTCATGGAGGTGGGCGGTAAGAAATACCAGCTTCACGGCAACATTATCCGCTCGGAGAAGCCGGAGGACAATGTCTTTATGGGCATTACCTACTGGCTGGATGTGACCGAGTACGACGATACCCGCATAAAATATGAAGAAAGCCGCCCTGTGGCGGCCGTGGTCATCATAGACAATCTGGACGAGATGGTAAAGAACCATCCCGAGCGTATAAAGAACGACATCCGGGACGCGGTGGAGGACAAGCTCAGCCAGTGGTGCGGCGAGTTCCACGGTTTCCTGCGGCGCTATGACAGAGACAGGTATCTTGTGATGCTGGAGCGCAAGGACCTTGACAAGCTGAAGGCGGGCAAATTCTCCATCACTCAGGAAATGCACTCCGTTGAGAGTCCCACCGGTATCTCCGCATCCATAAGCATCGGTCTGGGCGTTGACGGTGCCGATTTCGGCGAGACGCTCCAGTTTGCCGATATGGCCGGTGAGCTGGCTCTTTCCAGAGGCGGCGATCAGGCTGTTATCAAAAACCGCATGAGCTTTGAGTTCTTCGGAGGCAGAGGCTTTGAGGTGGAGAAGCGTACCAAGGTCCGCTCCCGCGTTATGGCAAACACCTTTGCGGAGCTTGTTAAGGACTCCTCCCGTGTGTTCGTCATGGGTCATCGCTATACCGATCTGGATGCCATCGGGGCGGCGGTGGGCATCTGTGCCATTGCCCACAGTCTGGGAGTAAAGGCCAATATCGTCCTTGACACCGAGCATACCGCCGCCGGCCCTCTCATTGAGATGCTCAGGGGAGAGGCTCAGTACAAGGATATATTCATCTCCTCTCAGGAGGCGATGCTCCGTTCCGATTCCAGGACTCTGCTGACGGTCGTTGACACCAACAAGCCCGAGCAGGCAGAGGACGGAGATCTGCTGATGTGCTGCACCAGAGTGGCCGTTATCGACCATCACCGTGTGGGCGCAACATATATCAAAAACGCGGCTCTCACATTTGTTGAGCCCTATGCTTCCTCCGCTTCCGAGCTTGTGACCGAGATGCTGCAGGAGATGCCCACTCCTCCGACGCTGCTGCGCTGTGAGGCCGAGGCATTGCTGGCAGGCATCGTTCTTGACACCAAGAGCTTCACCATCCGCACCGGCGAGCGCACCTTTGATGCCGCCGCCGTTCTCAGGCGCTTCGGTGCCGATACCGCCGCGGTCAAAAGGCTGTTCCAGACAGATATGGAGAACACCGTGGCCAAGTATAAGATCCTCCAGAGTGCGGAGCTCTACCGCAAGGTTGCGGTCGCCGCCCCCGAGGAGCCGCAGGATCGCGTGGTGGCGGCCCAGGCCGCAGACGAGCTGCTGAACATCGTGGGGGTGGATGCCTCCATAGTTGTGGCGCCCGACGGCAAGGGCGGGATCTTTGCCTCCGCCAGAAGCATTGGCGAGCTGAATGTTCAGCTCATAATGGAAAAGCTGGGCGGCGGCGGCAACAGAAGCGCCGCAGCGGCACAGTTCAGGGATGAGACATTACCCAACGCCGTGAGCAGGGTCTATGCGGCGATAGACGACTATTTCGGATGATCTGAGAACATAGAGAAAGGAAAAAGCTGATATGAAGGTCATTTTTAATGTGGATGTTAAGGGACAGGGCAAGAAGGGCGAGCTGAAGGAGGTTTCCGACGGTTACGCCAGAAATTATCTGCTCCCCCGCAACCTGGCCGCAGAGGCCACTACCGATAACATAAATTCTCTCAAGCTCAAGGAAAAGGCCAGGGCGGCTCAGATCCAGCGCGAGAGAGAGGAGGCGCTCTCCAACTCCAAGAGGCTGGAGGGTGTGCAGGTGCTTATCCGCGCCAAGTCCGGTAATGGCGGCAAGCTCTTCGGTGCCGTCACCTCTCAGGAGATCTCCGATGCTCTCAGGGAGCAGTTCGGTATCATTGTCGAGAAGAACAAGATCGTTCAGGCCGACCCCATCAAGGCCTATGGCAGCTACACCGTCAAGGTCAAGTTCGGCTACGAGATCTCCGGCAATGTAAATCTGCTGGTAATTGAGGGATAACACGGCATAGGACATATGGAATAGCTCTCTGTGCGCTGTTTTTCCTATTCCATATGCCTTGAACTGAAAGGAACCGGAAGCTATGGATGAACTTCTCGGAAAGAAAACTCCTCATTCCGCACCGGCAGAGCAGGCTGTCATCGGCTCAATGCTCATTGACTCCCGCTGTATTCCCGAGGTGCTGGAAAAACTGAAGGCGGATGAATTTTATATCGATGTAAACCGGGAGATCTACGAGACCATGGCCTCCATGTTTGCCTACGGGCAGACGATCGATCCGGTGACAGTGCTGGATCAGATGAAGGTCCGCGGTGTGTACAAGGACAACTCCGAGACCTATGTGACCGAGGTCATGCGCATCACCCCCACGGCGGCAAATGTGCTGGAATATGCGGCCATTGTCCGTGACCGCGCTCTGCTTCGCCGTCTTGGCGAGGCCGCCGACGAGATAAACTCAATGGTATATGCGGGAGCGGGTGAGGCCGAGGAGATGCTCGAAGCGGCGGAGCGCAGGATCTACGCTCTGCGTCAGGGGAGAAATGTGGGCGGACTGATGCCCGTATCCGCCGTGGTTCAGAATGTTTTTGACGATCTCAGCGCGGCCGCGGCCTCCGGTGAGAAGATACCGGGTATTTCTACCGGACTTCCCGATCTCGACAGAGTCACTCTGGGTCTCAACAAGTCCGAGCTTGTTCTTATCGCCGCCCGCCCCGGTATGGGCAAGACCAGTATTGCGCTGAACATGGCCCTCTATGCCGCCATGAATCTGCGCAAGAAGGTGGCGATATTCTCTCTTGAAATGTCCAGAGAGCAGCTTGTCACCAGGCTTCTGTCCCGTGCCTCTCTTGTGCCGGGTCAGAATCTGCTCACAGGCCAGCTCACCAACCAGCAGTGGAAGGATATTTCCGAGGCTGCGCAGGCTTTGAGCATGACCGATATGCGTATCGACGACAATCCGTCTGTCACCGTTTCCGACATGAACTCCCAGTGCCGCCGTTTCGCGGGCGTGGATCTTGTGGTCATAGACTATCTCCAGCTGATGCAGTCGGCAGGCTCCGGTCACACCTGGAGCAATGAGAGCCGCACCCAGGCCGTCAGCGATATAAGCCGTATGCTGAAGATAATGGCCAAGGAGCTGAATGTCCCTGTGGTCTGCCTGTCCCAGCTGTCCCGAGCCAACGAGGGCAGGACCGACAAGCGCCCTATGCTGTCCGATCTGCGTGAATCCGGCGCCATCGAGCAGGACGCGGATGTTGTCATAGGTCTGTACCGGGACGGGTATTATAATAAGGAGAGCGAAAATCCCAATCTGGCGGAGGCCATCATTCTAAAGAACCGCAAGGGCTCTACCGGAACGGTCGAGCTGCTGTGGCTGCCGGAATATACCACCTTCTCCTCACTGGAAAAGCGGAGAGACGATGAAGGTTAAGCTTGACGGCACGCTTATCGCCGGATGTAAGATCCTCTGCGCCGTGTCCGGCGGTGCGGACTCAATGTGTCTCCTGCATCTGCTCCGATCCGGCGGCGCGGATGTTTCCGCGGCGCATTTTGAGCACGGTATCAGAGGCGAGGAGTCATGGCGCGATGCCCGGTTCGTTGAAGGCTGGTGCCGGGAAAACGGTATAGAGTGCGTCGTCGAGCACGGTGATGTGCCCGCATACGCCCGGGAACATTCCATGGGCACCGAGGAGGCCGCAAGGCTCCTTCGGTATGAGTTTCTCCGCCGCACCGCCGAAAGGCTGGGCTGCCGTTATATCGCAACTGCCCATAATTCCGACGATAACGCCGAGACTGTTCTCTTTAACCTGACCCGCGGCACAGGAGCTTCCGGTCTCAGGGGCATACCGATAAGGCGGGATAATATAATAAGGCCTCTCCTGTCCTTCTCAAGGGCAGACATTGAGGCATATAATAAAGAAAACAATGTCCCCCATGTGGAGGACAGTTCAAATCTCACCGACGACTACAGCCGCAATCTGCTCCGCCACCGGGTCATTCCCGTGCTGCGGCAGATAAATCCCGGCTTTAATGAGGCCTGCCTGCGCGCCTGTCGGCTTATGAAGCAGGATGATGACTGCCTCGAGGCTCTGGCTTCCGATTTTCTGGATAAGAGCTATGACGGAAAGAGCGTGGACGCTGTAATGCTCCGTACTCTCCATCCGGCGGTCTCCTCCAGAGTCATACGGCGGCTCTCAAAAAAAAGTCTCTCCGCAGAACAGGTGGATTCGGTTCTTGCCCTTTGCCGCGGCACAGAGCGGAAAGCCATCTCCGTCCCGGGAGGGAGCTTTGTTTTCGACTGCGGCAGGCTGT